>JANMJC010000072.1:0-5327 GCA_031371185.1 Paracoccaceae bacterium
CCACCCGCCGGCTGCCTTGGGCGCCGACATAGAAGGCCGGGCTGTTCAGGGCCGCCTGCAAGATGGCACGTTCCTGACCGTGGTCGTGGAAAAAGGTCACAACGGCGGTGCGGGCATCGAACTCGGCCGTATCGGGCGTCGCAAGGCGGGGCTGATACCGCACCTCGACGCCCTTGCCCTGTGCGGCGTCAAAGGTGTCGCGCGCGGAGGTCACCAGACAATGCGCAAAACCGCAAGCCTGCACGGCCCGGGTGAAAACCACCGCTTCGGGTCCGTCGCCGAAAATGGCGAACCGCACCGGGGGCCGGGCGTCGATCACGAAATCCGCGCCCTGCCAGCCGGTGGCCTGCGCGTCCTGCAGATGCAGACCGCCCGCCGGGTCGATGCGAAGCGCGAAAAAGCTGCGTGCGGCACGGGCCGCGCGGACCTGCGCCAGCACCTCTGCATCCGGTCGGGGAACCAGCGCAATGTCCAGCCCGCCGCCACAGGGCAGGCGGATGTCGAAAAACGGCGAGCCTGCGCCATAGCGCAAGGTGACGGGTATCCCCGTCTGCAGGGCCGATGCGGCGTGCAGGCCCAGATCGCCTTCGATGCAGCCATTGGTCAGGCTGCCCGCCGTTCGCCCGTCACCAAACAGCGCCATCATCGCGCCGGGCTTGCGATAAGACGCCCCCACGACGCCGGTGATGACCGCCAGCACAACCTGATCCGGCGCCAGTGCCGCCGCGTCCAGCGCGTCGCGCATCGAGGGGTGTTCGGTGTCGGTCTGCGGCCCTTTCAGCGGCCCTGCAGGCGGCCGGGCGTCCCGCCATGCCGCCCAGTCCTCGGGCGTGTCCAGATCCAGCGTCGCATGGCCGGGCGGCAGATCGACCAGCCGCAGCCGTGCCGGATGGTCTGCAATCAGGTCGCGCGCACCAAGGTCTCCGGACAGATTTTGCAAAGCAGGCACAAGATCGGGCGGGAACACCACCGGATGCCCGGCCCGTCCCTGATCGGCACCGCGCAGGATGGCCTGCGGGGTCGCGCGGTGGGCCAGCACCATCGACCACAGGTCGCGGGCGTCCAGATCTGGCATGTCGCCCGGAACCACTATCACCGCCTGACCCGGCGCGCAGGCCGCTGCCCCCGCACAAAGCGAGGCCGACATGCCGGCGGGGGCGGTTGCGACATCGACAACCAACACCGGCAGATCCTGCACCGCCGCCCGCCGCATCTCATGCGCCGCAGTCACCACCACGATCACCGGTTGCCCGGTCATCAGCGCGGCCAGCGTCAGGCGGCGCATCTGGGCGACACCGTCGACCATGACCAGCAACTTGTCGGCACCGCGCATCCGCGCCCCCGCGCCGGCAGCCAGAATGACGATTGCGAGGTCCTGCATCCAACGCCCCTTGCGACCCGGTCCGTTGCGGCCGAAGCGCGATGCTTATCCAATTGCCCTGGCCTTGTCATGCCCCGCCCCGCCCGAAACCGAGGCGCGAGGGAATTTTTGCCGGACCTGCGATCGGGGGGGCTGGCGCAGAGCCGGTCCGCCCGCTACGACTTGGGGCGGGGTCAAGCATGGCCCCCTTTCACAGACTTCGGATGAGGCCCCCATGAGATATCTGTCCGCGCAAACCGCCAAGGCCGCCTCGGCTGCCCTTGCCGCCGAGCCCGGAACCGCGCGCGTTCTGGCCGGAGGCACGGATCTTCTGGTGCAGATGAAAGCGGGCAATCTGGCGGTCGATCTGGTGGTGGACATCAAGAAGATCCCCGGCATCCGCGACATTGTCGCCGAAGCGGGCGGCTTTCGCATCGGGGCGGCGGTGGCGGGGGTGGAACTGGGCGAACATGGCGGGGTCTGCGCCCTGTGGCCCGGCGTGGTCGAGGCGGCGCGGCTGATCGGATCGACGCAGGTGCAGGGCCGCTGCACCATGGTGGGCAACCTGTGCAACGGCTCTCCGGCGGGCGATTCGGTGCCCGCGCTGATGGCGGCGGGCGCTGTGGTGCGCATCGAAGGGCCAAACGGGGCCCGCGATTGCCCGGTCAGCGAGATTCCCGCAGGCCCCGGGCGCACGACGCTGGTCAAGGGCGAGATCGTCACCTCGGTCCTTCTGCCCGCGCGTCCGCCGCGCTCGGGCGATGCCTATCTGCGGTTCATCCCGCGCACCGAAATGGATATTGCCGTGGCGGCCGCTGCCGTCTCGCTGACGCTGGATGCGGGTGGAAACGTGATGGCGGCGCGGGTGGCTCTGGGGGCCGTCGCCCCCAAGGTCGCCCTGGTTCAGGCCGCCGCAGACGCCATCATCGGCAGCAGGCTGGACGAGGCGGCGCTTGCCGCCCTGTCGCGCGCCGCCGAAGCCGCCTGTTCGCCCATCGACGACAAGCGCGGGACGATCGCGTTTCGCACCTCAACCGCCGGGGTGCTTGCCGCCCGGGCCGCCAAAATCGCCTATGCCCGGGCCATGTCCCAGGGCAACGCCGGAGGAACCAAATGAATTCGCTGCATATTTCCACCACGATCAACGGCGACCCGGTTGAATTCATCTGTGATGCGGACGAGCCTTTGCTGGACGTGCTGCGCAACCGTCTGGGCCTGACCGGGGCCAAGGAAGGCTGCGGCACCGGCGATTGCGGGGCCTGTTCGGTCACGCTCAACGGTCGGCTGGTGTGTTCCTGTCTGGTTCTGGGGGCCGAAGTGGACGGCGCTCAGATCACCACTATCGAAGGCATGGCACAAGGCGACCAGTTGCACCCCCTTCAGCGCGCCTTCATCGAGGGGGCGGCGTTTCAATGCGGCGTCTGCACCCCCGGCATCCTGATCGCGGCCAAGGCCTTGCTGGCGCAGAACCCCGATCCGACCGACCAAGAGGTGCGGTTCTGGCTGGCGGGCAACCTGTGCCGCTGCACCGGCTATGACAAGATCATCAAGGCGGTCCAGACCGCCGCCGCAGACATGAGAGGGGCGTAACCCATGGCCTTGGATCAACCCAAAACCAGCTTTCGCCATGTCGGCACCCGGCCCAACCGCCCTGACGGTGTCGACAAGGTCACCGGGCGCGCGCAATACGGCGCCGATATCACCGCTCCGGGCATGCTGACCGGCGCCATTCTGCGCAGCCCCCATGCCCATGCCCGCATCGTGGCGGTCGACACCTCGGCCGCTGCGGCGATGGCCGGGGTCCGCGCGGTGATCACCGGCACCGACTTCGCGCGGCCCGACGATGATTTCCTGCGCGACGTGCAGGAAAACTGCATGGCCCGCGACGTGGCGCTGTATGACGGTCACGCGGTGGCCGCGGTGGCCGCCACTTCGCCCGCCATCGCCCGCGCCGCCCTGCGCGCGATCAAGGTCACCTACGAAAAGCTGCCCCATGTCACCGATGTCGATGCCGCCATGCAGACGGGCGCGCCGGTGGTGCAGGCCGGTCGCGCGCTGGAAACCGTGCCTGCGGGCATGTCGCAGAACGTCACCCATCACTGCGAGTTTGGCCACGGCAATCTGGACGCCGGTTTCGCCCGCGCCGATCTGGTGATCGAACGCAGTTTCAAGACCGCCGCCACCCATCAGGGCTATATCGAGCCGCACGCCTGTCTTGCGTCGGTCACCGCCGACGGCAAGGCTGATCTGTGGTGCTGCACGCAGGGGCATTTCTTTGTGCGCACCCTGTGCTCGGCCATGCTGGGGATGGAAAGCAGCCAGTTGCGCGTGACGGCGTCGGAAATCGGCGGCGGCTTCGGCGGCAAGACCACGGTGTTCATCGAGCCGGTGGCCCTTGCCCTGTCACGCAAGTCGGGCCGCCCGGTGAAACTGGTGATGACCCGCGACGAGGTGTTTCGTGCCACCGGGCCGACCGTATCGTCGTCGATGGACATCAAGATCGGCATGACCAAGGACGGCCGCATCACTGCGGGCCGCGCTGATCTGCGCTATTCCGGCGGGGCCTATCCCAACGGCACCGTCGACATGGGCGCGCAGGCGGCCTTTGCCGCCTATGATCTGGACGCGGTGCGCACCTTTGGCTGGAACGTCCTGACCAACCGCCCCAAAGAGGCCGCCTATCGCGCGCCGGGCGCTCCGCAGGCGATCTATGCCGTCGAAAGCGTGGTGGACGAGTTGTGCCAGAAGCTGGGCCTTGACCCGGTGACGGTGCGGCTGAAGAACGCCGCGCGCAAGGGCACGCTGTCGTCTTACGGCCCGACCTTCAACGACATCGGCCTTGTCGCCACGTTGGAAGCCGCCAAATCGCACCCGCACTACACCGCCCCGCTTGGCCCCAATCAGGGGCGCGGCCTGTCCTGCGGGTTCTGGTTCAACTTTGGCGGCAACACCTGCGTGTCCTTGAACATCAACACAGACGGCACCGTTGGCGTGACCGAGGGCAACCCCGATATCGGCGGCTCGCGCGCCTCGATCTCGCTGATGGCGGCGGAAGAACTGGGCATTGCCTATGACAACATCCGCACCATCGTCGCGGACACCAACTCGCTTGGCTATAACGATGTGACCGATGGCAGCCGCGTGACCTTTGCCGTGGGTCTGGCCACGATCAAGGCCGCGCGCGATGCCATCGGCAAGATGAAAACCCGCGCCGCCGCGTTTTGGGGCATCGACGCGGACGCGGTCGAATGGACCGATGGCGCGGCCGTACCTGCGGGCGCGAATGCCGGCAAGTTCCCGCCCTTGACCCTTGCCGAGATCGCCGCCATGTCGCCACAGACCGGCGGGCCCATCGCCGGCCACCACGAGGTGAACGTTGATGGTGCAGGTGTCAGCTTTGGCGTGCATCTGGTCGATGTCGAGGTTGATCCCGAAACCGGGTTCACAACGGTTCTGCGCTATACCGTGTTTCAGGACGCGGGCAAGGCGGTGCATCCCGACTATGTCGAAGGCCAGATGCAGGGCGGCGCGGTGCAGGGCATCGGCTGGGCGCTGAACGAGGAATACATCTATGGCGCGGACGGGCGGTTGCAGAACCCGGGGTTTCTGGACTACCGCATCCCGGTTGCCTCGGATCTTCCAGACATCGAAACCGTGATCCTTGAAATCCCCAACCCCGGCCACCCCTACGGCGTGCGCGGCGTGGGCGAGACCCCGATTGTTCCGCCCCTTGCTGCGATTTCCAACGCGGTGTCGCGGGCGGCAGGGGTGCGCATGGCCGAACTGCCGATGTCGCCGCCGCGCATTCTGGCGGCGTTGAAGGCCTAGGATGGTCAAGGTCAAGCTTTGGGGGACCTTGCGGCAGTTTGCCGACGGCCGCTCCGAGGTCGAGGTGGAGGCGGCGAGTTTCAAGGAGATCCTTGACCGCCTGACCGAAAGCTACCCCGGCCTTGGGCCCCAGATAAAG
>JANMJC010000101.1:0-2517 GCA_031371185.1 Paracoccaceae bacterium
CGATCTGGCGCCGCCGGGCACGGCGGCCACCATCGCCCCGGACGACCCGCGCGTCATCCGGTTTCGCACCTTTTCCAAGGCTTACGGCATGGCGGGTGCGCGCGTGGGTTATGCGCTGGCCGAACCCAGGCTGGCGCGCGCCTTTGACCGCGTCCGCACCCATTTCGGCGTGGGCCGGATCGTGCAGGCGGGCGCGTTGGCCGCCCTTGGCGACCGTGACCATCTGGCGCGGGTCCGCGCCCTGACCCGGACCGCGCGCGCGCAGGTTGGCGACATCGCCCGCGCCAACGGTCTAAAGCCCCTGCCCTCGGCCACCAATTTTGTCACGCTCGACTGCGGCCGCGATGCGGGTTATGCCGGCGAACTGCTGGCCGCTCTGATCGGTCAGGGGATCTTTCTGCGCATGCCCGGTGTCGCCCCGCTGAACCGCTGCATCCGCGTCAGCCTGGGCGATGCGCCCGCCCTTGCGGCCCTGGCCGAGGCTTTGCCCCTGGCGCTGGCGCAGATCGACCACAGCAGCTAACCGCGCCTGGCCCCCCGTGTGGGGACGCCAAGATTTTTCGCCGAAAAATCTTTGCCCGGCGTCGGCTGATCGGCGGATGTTCGGCGGCTATTCGGCGGCGATTCCGGGATTGGCCGGCCCCAGACTGGGTGCCATGCCTTCGATCGCGGGATTGGCGGCCCCCAGACGCGGGGCTGCGAAGGCATCAACCGTCATCATCCGCTGCGGCGCGGCTTCGGGGGCGGCGTATGCCACCGGACGGCGGAACACCAACAGGGTGTGAAAGCTGGTCTTGGTGCCGGTCAGGCCCGAGCGTTCATCCACCGGCAAGGTATCGGCCCGGACATAATCCCAGCCCTCGCGGCCGAAATCGTTCATCATCGTGGTCAGGGCCAGCGCAAACCGCTCTTCGGTGGTCTTGACGCCGCGCGCCTTTTCGCCGCGTCGCGGAGCCGGAACAACCTTGAATTCATACTGCATGGCCATTCCCCCGCAAGGCGCCGATTTGGCGGGACCTTAGCGACGTTCACACTTCAAGTCCAAGATTTCCTTGGGCTTTCCCCCCCGCCACGGCATGATCCTGCCGATGGGGGGCAAAGCCGTCACGCCCCCCGGGCCCTATGGTCGAACGCCCCGGACGACGGGCGCGCCGCAGCCGCCGCCGCTAGGGCGGTTCAAGTCTTTGTTGAAACATCAAGTATCAGAATTCGAACACTTTTGGTTTGAATTCTGTTTCCGTCAAGAATTGAACCGCTTTAAAGCCCGCGCACCCGTCTGGCCGCCCTTTCGCCCAGAATCTCGGCACCCGCCAGCGCCGCCACCGCCAGAACCAGCGACAGGGCCACCATGCCCGCCGCCGCCGCCTCGCCCCCCGGCACCGCCAACTGACCGTGAATGGCACTGGCAAGCGTCCGGGTCTGCCCGGGGATCGCCGCGACAAAGGTGATCGTCGCACCGAACTCTCCCAGAGCCTTGGCAAAGCCCATCACCCCGCCTACCACCACGCCGGGTCGGATCATCGGCCAGATCACCCGCGCGAAGACCTGACCCGGCGCGGCCCCGAGCGACGCGGCCGAGCGCAGGATTTCGGGCGGCACGGCGGCGATGGACAGCCGGATCGGGCGCACCATCAGCGGCATGGCCATGACCACGCCTGCCAGCACCGCGCCTTTCCAGTTGAAGGCCAGGATCAGCCCGAACATCGCCTCCAGTGCGGCACCCACCGGTCCCTTGCGGCCAAAGGTGATCAACAGCAGCCAGCCCATCGCCACCGGGGGCAGCACCAGCGGCACATGCACCGCGATGTTCAGCACAAAACGCCCGGGAAAACGTCCGCGCTCCAGGGCCATCGCGGCGGCAAGGGCCAGCGGCAGGCCCAGAATCGTGGTCCAGAGCGCGATCCACAGGCTGGCCTGCAAGGCTTCAAGGGCCTCGGGGGGCAAGGTCACGGCAGAACCGTGAACCCCAGATCCGCAAAGACCGCATCGGCCTTGTCCGCCTGAACATAGGCCGCAAACGCAGTGGCAAGCGGTCCGGCGCTGGCGGTCAGCGCCATGGGATAGAGGATCGGCAGGTGACTGTCGGAGGGAAACACCGCCACGACCGAAACCTCGTCGCCGGCCTTGTCATCGGCCACGGCGTCGCTGGCATAGACGATGCCATAGCCCGCCTCGCCCTGCCCGACCAGCGCCAGCGCCGCGCGCACGTTTTCTACCTCGGCCACCTGTGACGCCACAGAGGGCCACAGGCCCAGGTTTTCCAAAGCCTCTTTGCCGTATTGCCCCGCGGGCACCGAATTCACCATCCCCATTGCCAGCTTGCCCCCGGCCAGCAGTCCGACAAGATCGACCCCCGGCACCAGATCGACCTTGGGTGCATCGTGGCCATGCGCCACCAGAACCAACTGGTTGCCCAGCACATCCGTCCGGCTTTGCGCGTCGATCAACCCCTTGGCCGCCAGAGTGTCCATCCAGTTTTCGGCCGCCGAAAAGAACAGGTCCGCCGGCCCGCCCACG
>JANMJC010000109.1:0-4673 GCA_031371185.1 Paracoccaceae bacterium
CCCATTCGGGATTACCTGTCCAAAAACATAACCTTTTCGGATGGTTGCGCTTAAATCCTCAGGAACAACCTGAACGGTTCACTGCCGAAAATCTGCGCGCTTTTTCGCAGGTCCGCTCACCCTGATGCCCGCAGCACCGCGCCGGGGTTGAGGATGCCGTTGGGGTCCAGCGCCGCCTTGATCGCCCGCATCGCCCGCAGTTTCCCCGGATCACCGTAGCGCTCCAGATCCGGCATCTTGTGGCGCCCAAGGCCGTGTTCGGCCGACACCGACCCCCCCAACTCGTTGACCAGATCATGCACCGCGTCCGTCACGGCCCGGGCCAGAGAGGCGACCTCGGACCGGGGGCGGCCTTGCGCGGGAAAGACGTTGTAATGCAGATTTCCGTCGCCCAGATGACCAAAGACATTGATCCGCAGATCCCCCAGTGCAGCGATGGCGCGACCCGCACGCGGCAGGAACCCGGCGATTTCCGACAGGGGCAGGCTGATGTCATGGCTGGCCAGCGCGCCGATCTTGCGGTTGGCTTCGGGCAGGGTTTCACGGATCGCCCAAAGGCCCGCACGTTGGGCCTGCGAGGCGGCAATCACCCCGTCACTGACCAGACCCGCGTTCAGCGACTTCGCAAAAAGGGCTTCCAGCAGGGGCGGCGCGGGCCAGCCGGGGGGCAGGCCCAATTCGACCAGCACCATCCATTCCGGCACCGGCGACAAGGGACAGCGCAGGGCAAAGCCCGCCTCGGCCAGAAAGTCGATGCCCTGACGGTGGATCAATTCGAAGGCCGAAATCAGCCCCGGCGCCATATCCTGCGCCATCGTCAAGAGATCAAGCGCGGCGGCTGGCGAGGCCACCGCAAGAAGGGCCGTTCCGACCTCGGCCGGCACGGGAAACAGTCGCAGGGCCGCCGCGGTGATCACGCCCAAGGTGCCTTCGGAGCCGATCAACAGGTGGCGCAGGTCATAGCCGGTGTTGTCCTTGCGCAGCCGCTTCAACCCGTGGATGAGGGTGCCATCGGCCAGAACCGCCTCGACGCCCACCACCAGATCGCGCGCGTTGCCATAGCGCAGCACGTTCAAGCCGCCTGCATTGGTGCCCAGAAGCCCGCCGATCCGCGCCGAGCCTTCCGAGGCAAGCGACAGCGGAAATTGCCGGTCGATCGCCCCGGCCGCTGCGTGGACATCGGCCAGAATGACACCGGCCTCGGCCACCAGAACGTTTTCCGAAGGGTAGCTGGCGCGGATCTGCGCCATCGCCTCGACCGACAGGATCAGGGGCAGCGGGCCATCGGGCATCACCTGCCCCGCCACCAGTCCGGTGCCCCCGGCATAGGGAACGACCGCCACCCGCGCCTTGTTGCAGGCGGCAAGGATACGCGACACTTCGGAGGCCGACTGCGGCCGCACCAGTGCCGCCGCCCGGCCCTGCCAGCGACCGCGTAACTCTTCCAGATAGCGCGGCAGGACGGCACCCACGCGCCCCGAAGGCAAAAGGCCCGCAAGATGGGCCAGGAATTCGGGCGTGGCATCGGTCAACATGGCGCAAGGATAGCGCGCCGCCGGCCCAGGGGTCCAGCCCCAAGCGCCTTGCGAGTTCAATGTGCTGCGCCTGCGGGTGTTGGCAAATAGTGACCGACGCGCGCACCGCGTCTACTTCGGGGCGACGGGACAGTCGCCCCTTTCGCGCGCTGCTTGACCGGGTACTCTGCCGAAGTCATCTGGGCGGTCAACCGCACTCCCGCCGGGGGCCCAAAGCCCCGACCAGCGCCTGACCTTCCCCCCGGGCGCGCATCACCTGTGTCTGATGTGCCGAACCGGTCAGTCCGCAGCGGTGACGCCCGGCCGGGCCCCAAATGGTCCTGCAGCGTCCCGATCCGGATCGGGTCCAAATACCTTTTCACCCCCCCCCCCGCCTCACGGGATCAGCGCCGGGGTCAGGATCATCACGGTCGGCTCTGCGGGAAGGGTTTTCACCGACAGCATCAGGTCGGCCCCGCCCACCGCCTTGATCTGGAAATCGCGGCCCATTTCGGCGGTGAAGGCCTGCAAACCCTGATCCGAGAACCAGTGCATCGGCACCACGATGCGCGGATGCAGCCCGCGCACCACATCCGCCATGGTCCTTGTGTCCATGGTGTAAGCGCCGTCAACGGGCACCATCACCACATCGACCCGCCCGATGGCCCAGACCTGCTCGGGGGTCAGGATCTGGTGCAGATGGCTCAGATGGGCGATGCACAGACCCGCCGCCTCGAACAGGAAGATCGAGTTTCCGTCGCGGCGCGCGCCTTCGCCAAAGGGCCCGCGCAGGTCGGAGGTCACGTTGCGCACCGCCAGCGACCCCAGATCCAGCGTGATCCGGGGCGGCACCCCCACCGGCCCCCAACCGCGCAGGACATGGGGAATGCGCGGGTCGGGCTGGTCGGTGAAATGGGTGCCGTGGGCATTGTTCATCGTCACGACGTCGGGCACCACATCGGGGTTGCCGATAAAGCCGGTGTAGTCGGTGACGGCCAGCGTCCCGTCGTCGGTCACGATGGCGAACGAGGCATGGTCGAGGTAGCGGATCAACACGGCGCCCTCCTGCACCGCGTCGCCAAAGCGCGCCAGTACCGGCGGGTCAGGCAGCGGCGCCATCGCAAGGGCCAGACAGTTCGAGGGCGGCCGGTCGGCAGCCTGCGCGGCCCCGGGCAAAAGCCCGGGCAAAAGCCCGCAGATCGCAGCAAGGGTCAGGCGCAACAGGGTTTCCATCCCGAAGAAGTATCACGCCCGCCCGCTCTGGACAGGGTCTTTGGTCCGACCCTAGACAGTTTTGGCCATGTCCGACAGCGCGCGGACGGTGTTCCAGTTGCGCGCCGTTGTGGTGTCCTTCAAAAGCCGTCCGGCCTTTTCCACCCAGACCGACCGCCCCACGCCTTCGGGGGCATGCAGATAGATCGCCGCCGGGGTCTCGACAAAACGCTCGGTGGTCACAAAGGGCTGCAAGGCGTCAAGGGCCGGGCCCGGGGCCAGACCCGCCGCAGGGGCGCGAAAGAACACATGCACCTTTGCTCCCTCGGCCTCGCCTTCACGGACAAAGGGACAGTCGGCCAGAATCGCGTCAAACTGCGCCGTTGAATAGAGGAACAGCGCCGGGTTCAGGCCCATGTCCCGCCTCAGCGCGGCGGCAATCTGGCGGTCAGTGTCCCCGATGCCCGGATCGTCAAACACCGCGTTGCCCGACTGGATATAGGTTTGAACCTGTTGCAGCCCCAGTCCGGTCAGCAGGGTGCGGAACTGGTCCATGGGCAGTTTGACCCCGCCGACATTGACACCCCGCAGCAAAAGGATCGTCACCGCCATGGCTTTCTTGCCCCTTGCTCTTCGGGCCCTTGCAGGGCCTCATCGCGACCGCACCTTCCCTAACGCTTGCGGGCAACCGCGCGCGATGGCTGCTTCAGCCGACGTCGGTGCGCCCGCGCCTGTCGCCGCGCAGATTGGCGTAAAGGACGTGGTTGCGCCAGCGCCCGGCGATCTGCAGATAGCTTTGCGCCACCCCTTCGTATTTGAACCCCGACTTTTCCAGGACCCCGCGCGAAGCCAGATTCTCGGGCAGGCAGGCGCTTTCGATCCGGCTGAGGTCAAGCGCGGTAAAGGCGTGGTGCACCAGGGCCAGAACCGCTTCGCGCATGAAGCCTTGCCGGGCATGCGGGGCGCCGACCCAATAGCCCAAGGTGCCCGCCTGCGCCGGACCGCGCCGGATGTTGTCCAGGGTGATCGCCCCCAGCACCTGTTGATCCTCGCGCCGGATCAGCAGCATCGGCAAGGCGGTGCCCTGCGATTCGGCGCGCTGCGCCCAGTAGACCCGGTTGGTGAAGGCGCGGCGTGTCAGGTGGTCGGGGGCCCAGACCGGTTCCCAAGGGGTCAGATGCGCGGCGGAGACCTGGCGCAGATCGGCCCATTGCCGCCAGTCGCCATGGGCAGGCAGGCGCAGGGTCATCCGCTCGGTCTCGACCTTGGGACGACGGCGCAGGTGCAGCATCAGGCGCGCAGACTTTGCCGGATCGCCTCCAGCGCGGGGGCCTGTGCGACCGGGCCATACAAGGCCATCGCCACCCCCGACCCGCAGATCTCGGCGGCATAGCGGCGCACATCGGCGGTGCTGACGGCGTCGATCCTGGCCACCGCTTCGTCGACCCCCGGCACCCGGCCATAGATCGCCAGAAGCCGCGCGATGCGTTCGGCGCGCGACGACGGGCTTTCCAGACCCATCAGCATGCCCGCCTTGATCTGCGCCCGGGCCCGCGCCACCTCGGCTTCGGACATGTCGCCCGCCGCACGCTTCAATTCGTCCACCGTCAGGCCGACCAGATCCGAGATTTCCTCGGCCGAGGTGCCGGCATAGACCGTGATCTGACCGGCGTCTTCATAGGCGCCCGACTGGGCAAAGATCGAATAGCACAGGCCCCGCTCTTCGCGGATCTTCTGGAACAGGCGCGACGACATGCCCCCGCCCATCGCCATGGAATAAACCTGAGCGGTGTAGACATCGGGGTGACGATAGCCCGGCGCATCAAAGGCCAGAGCGAAATGGACCTGCTCCAGATCCTTGACCTCGCGGCGTTCGGCCCCTTGGAACCTGGCAGGCTGGAATGACTTCTGCGGCTGGCCCTTCAAGCCGCCGAAAATCGCCTCGGC
>JANMJC010000127.1:0-5251 GCA_031371185.1 Paracoccaceae bacterium
GGGGTGGGGGGGCGTTTCAGGGCATCACCTCGAACCGGTCCACATCTACCATCCCGTAGTCGGTGATCTTCAGATGCGGGATGACCGGCAGGCACAGGAAGGCCAGTTGCAGGAACGGCTCTTCCAGCACCACGCCCAGCCCGCGCGCGGCGGCGCGCAGCGACTCGAGGTCGGCGCGCACCTCTTCAAAGGTCTTCAGGCTCATCAGCCCCGCCACCGGCAGCGCCAGTTCCGCCAGAACGCGGCCGCCTTCGACCACCACGAAGCCGCCCTCGATCTGGCCCAGCCGGTTCGCGGCCAGCGCCATGTCGTCGTAATCCACCCCCACCACGGCAATGTTGTGGTGGTCGTGACAGACGGTTGACGCAATGGCCCCGCGCAGCAGCCCGAAGCCCTGCACGAAGCCGGTCGCGCGGTTGCCGTTGCGCCCATGGCGCTCGATCACCGCGATCTTGACCAGATCGCGCGTCAGATCGGGGCGCTTGTCGCCATCCTGCGGGGCGATATCAAAGGTCAGATGCGGGGTGATGATCTTGCCGGGCTGGATCCCGATCACCGGGGTTTCCACCCGGTTGCCCGAGGTGCGGAAATGATGCGGCTCGACCCGACCGGCCTTGACCGAATTGCGCGCCACCGGGGCAATGACCTTACGGGCCGCAAAGGCCGCCTCCGTCATCTCGACCCCGCCGGCGAACACCCGCGCGACGCGGCAGGTGGCCAGATCGTCGATCACCGCGATATCGGCGCGCTTGCCCGGCGCGATCAACCCCCGGTCTTTCAGCCCGAACGCCTCGGCCGCCGACAGGCTTGCCGCGCGGTAAACCGCCAGCGGCGGGGCCCCCAAGGCGATGGCGGTGCGGATCATGTAATCCAGATGGCCATGTTCGCCGATGTCCAACGGGTTGCGGTCATCGGTACAAAAGCAAAGATAGGGGGCGTGGCGTTCGGTCAAAAGGCCGACCAGTGCTTGCAGGTCCTTTGACACCGAGCCTTCGCGGATCAGCACCCGCATGCCCTTGCGCAGCTTTTCCAGACCTTCGGCCTCGGTCGTCGCCTCGTGTTCGGTGCGGATGCCGGCGGCGATATAGCCGTTCAAGTCGCGGCCGCGCAAAAGGGGGGCGTGGCCGTCGATGTGGCGGCCCTGCCACGCTTCCAGCTTGGCCATGCAGCCGGGATCCTGATGCAGCACGCCGGGATAGTTCATGAACTCGGCCAGACCGATCACCCTTGGATGGTCCATCAGCGCAAGCAGATCTGCCGCCTCCAGCCGCGCGCCGGTGGTTTCCATATGGGTCGAGGGCACGCAGGACGACAGCTGCACCCGGATGTCCATCAGGGTCAGGGCCGAGGCCTCCAGAAAGTAGTGGATCCCGGTCAGACCGCAGACATTGGCTATCTCGTGCGGGTCGCAGATCGCGGTGGTCACGCCATGGGGCCCGACGCAGCGGTCGAATTCGAAGGGCGTGACCAGCGAGGATTCGATGTGCAGATGGGTGTCGATGAAGCCGGGCACCAGAATCTGGCCGGTAACGTCGATGACCCGCCGACCCTCGTAATCGTCAAAGACCCCGACAATCGTGTCGCCGCAGATCGCCACATCGCTGTGCACCAGATCGCCGGTGATCAGATCCAGCACGCGCGCCCCGCGCAGGACCAGATCGGCCGGTTCCGTGCCGCGGCCTTGCGCGATGCGGGAGGACAGGGGCGAAGGGGGCATTGGCAAACTCCTTTTGGCTCAGGGAACAGCAAAGGCGGCTTTCGGTAAAGGCCCGATGTCGCGCACCCTTGCGCCGGGGGGCGAAGGGTGCTGCAAAGGCAGGAAAGGAACCCCCGATGAGACCCCTGCGCGGCATCCTTCTGAAACTCGTCTCGGTGCTGATCTTCATCATCATGGCCGCGATGATAAAGACGACGGCGGGCACGGTACCGGCCGGGGAAACGGTGTTCTTCCGCTCGTTCTTTGCCATTCCCGTGATCGTCGCCTGGCTGGCCATGACGGGAGAACTGGCCACCGGGCTTCGTGCGGTTGCCCCGATGGGCCATGTCTGGCGTGGGGTGATGGGCACCACAGCCATGGGCCTTGGCTTTGCCGGTCTGGGCTATCTGCCCCTGCCCGAGGTGACCGCCATCGGCTATGCAGCGCCCCTGCTGACGGTCGTCTTTGCCGCGATGTTCCTGGGCGAGGAGGTTCGCCTGTTCCGCATCGGGGCGGTTTTTCTGGGCATTGCCGGCGTGATGATCGTGCTGCTGCCGCGTCTCACGGTGCTGAACGGCGAGGTTGCCTCGCAGCGCGAGGCCTTTGGCGCGATGTTGGTGCTGGGGGGGGCGGTGTTCGCCTCGCTGGCGCAGGTTTTCGTGCGCAAGCTGGTCCAGACCGAAAGGACCTCTGCCATCGTGTTCTGGTTCTCGCTGACCGGTTCCGGGCTTTCGTTGTTCACCCTTCCCTTTGGCTGGGTGGCGCCGAACCTCTTGCAGACCGCGACGCTGATCGCGGCGGGCTTGCTGGGCGGGCTGGGGCAGATCTTTCTGACCTCCAGCTACCGCGAGGCCGATGCCTCGCTGATTGCCCCGTTCGACTATGCCTCGATGATCTTCGCGCTTGGAATAGGCTATGTCATCTTTGACGAGGTGCCGACCGCCACAATGCTGGGCGGGGCGGCTTTGGTGATCTGCGCGGGCATTCTGATCATCTGGCGCGAGCGGGTGCTGGGGCTGGAGCGTGCCGCGCAGCGCAAGTCGATGACGCCGCAAGGCTGAGGCGGCCAAAATTTTTACCTAAAAATTTTTGGCTCTACGCCCAGCGAACCACGAAATCCGCGGATGCCGAGCCCCGCGTGACCCGCCGGATGTTCGGCATGTCATTACCGTCGATCCAGTCGCGGGCCTCTTGCGGCGTCTTGCCGTAAAACGCCCATCGCTCGACCAGCCTGCGGTCCAGTTCGGCCTCGGGCACATCCAGCCAGACGGTCATGTCGACCAGACCGGCGACCTGGTCCCAAGGGCTTTCGCGCAGAAGCAGGTAATTGCCTTCGACGACCAGAATCCGGTCCTGATGCCCGACGATCGCGGCCGATCCGCGCGACAGTTCCAGCGATCTGTCGAACAGGGGGATGGCCACTTCGTCTTCGGATTTCAGGCGGCGCAGCAGATGAAGGAAGCCCTGAACATCAAAGGTGTCGGGGGCGCCCTTGCGCCCCTGCGCGCCGCGGGCTGTCAGGACGGCGTCGTCAAAGTGGAACCCGTCCATCGGCACGGCCCGCGCGCCCGCGCCGATCCGCGCCACCAGATCGGCGGCGGCGGTGGATTTGCCCGCCCCCGGCGGGCCGGCCAGCGCCACCATGACACGGCCCGCGCCACCCGCTTTGCCCCGGATCACTTCTGCCAGCGCCGCAAGCGTTGTCTGCTGCATGTCAGAACACCCCTGCATTCAGCCACAGGTGAACTCCGATCGACGCGGCATAGCCCAAGGCCACGGCCCAGGCCCATTTCAGATGGGCGCCAAAGGTATAGACCCCGCGCGCCTGTCCCATCAGGGCCACGCCTGCCGCCGATCCGATCGACAGGATCGACCCGCCGGTGCCGCAGGCCAGCGTGATCAGCAGCCACTGGCCGTCGCTCATCACCGGGTCCATGGTCAGCACGGCGAACATCAGCGGGATATTGTCGACGATGGCCGACAAAAGGCCGATGATCACATTGGCCGAGGTGGGCCCCAGCCCGGTGTAAAGCACCTGCGAGGCCAGATCGAGATAGCCCAGAACGCCCAGGCCCCCGACCGCAAAGATGATGCCGAAAAAGAACAACAACGTGTCCCATTCGACCCGCGCGACCAGTTGGAAGGCGTCCAGCACCATGTCGTCATTGCGCGTCCGGGTGCCGGTCATCTTCAGGTAGTAAGAAAACATCTGCAACAGCCCAAGCCCCAGCATCATGCCCAAAGCGGGCGGCAGGTGCAGGAAATTCTTGAACCCGACCGCCAGCCCGATGGTCACGGCGAACAGCACGACCACGCCCCACATGCCCGGCTTGCCCCGCACCTCCTCCTCATGCGCCTGCGGCTTTTCGTCGGGGATGGCGAAAACCATGATCAGGGCGGGCACCAGCCAGTTCACCAGCGAGGGCAGGAACAGATCGAAGAACTCGAAAAAGCTCAGCTTTTCCTTCTGCCAGACCATCAGCGTGGTGATATCACCGAAGGGCGAAAAGGCGCCGCCCGCATTGGCCGCGACCACGGTCGAAATGCAGGCGAGCACGATAAAGCGCGGATGACCCTTGCCGATGGCCAGAACCACCGCCCCCATCACCAGCGCCGTCGTCAGATTGTCCAGCACCGAGGACAGGAAGAACGACAGGATCCCGGTCAGCAGGAACAACTGTCGAAACCCCAGACCAAGTCCGACAAGGCGCGCGCGCAGCACGTCAAAGCTGCGCCGTTCTTCCATCGTGTTGACGTAGGTGATCGCGACCAGCAGAAACAGGAACAACTCGCCATATTCGCCGATCATCACCGCCGCGTGGTCATGGGCGGCCTCCGACAACCCCGCCTGCGCATAGGCCACCCCGATCAGCGCCCAGATCAGACCCGCCGCCACCAGCACCGGTTTGGATTTGCGCATCCGGGTCGGCTCTTCGAAGATCACCAGCACATAGGCCAGAACGAACAGCACCAACGAGGTCATGCCCGCCCAGTGCTGCGTCAGATCCAGGGTTTCCATGTGCGTCTCCGATGGCTTTGCTGCAACACGCATGAAGCCGGCGCAGCGGTCAAGGGGATAAGGCCGCAGGTCCCATGATGGTCTGGTTTCGGTCCGATGCAGCGCCGCCACGTTTTTCGACCTTTTGGTCAGGAAATGCGCCGGGACGGCCTTTGACCGCAACTTTCCTTGCGGGCCGCCCCGCCCCCGTGCAACCTTGGACCAACCCCAAACGGCGAGGCCGCCCGATGCAGACCGACACCGTCACCCTTACCGGCAAGACCCAGTTGCCCCTTGCCGCCCATGCCCGCAACCCCGGCATGGCGCTGGATCTGGATTGGGTGGCTCAGGTGCAGGCCAACACCTCGGCCATCGAGCGCCGCGCGGCCACGATCGGCGGGCGGCGGTCGGTGAAGAAGGAGTTTCAGGCGGCCTGGTTGCTGAAGGCGATTTCGGTGATCGACCTGACCACCCTGTCGGGCGATGACACCCCCGGTCGTGTGCGACGCCTGGCCGCCAAAGCCCGTCAGCCCGTATCGGCTCCGATGCTGGAGGCT
>JANMJC010000451.1:0-3283 GCA_031371185.1 Paracoccaceae bacterium
GGCCGCGGCGGGCCGGGTTTGACGCCGGGACCGCGGCGCATGCCCACCCTTCTCGCCAGCGACCAGCCAAGATGCGCGTTGCCATCCCGCGCGGACTTGGGCAAGCTGTGCCACCATCACGACGCGGAGACCCTCATGGAAGACAAGCCGAAGACCTGGAAAGTGGTTCTGGCCGCGATCCTTGATTTCCTGTTGGTGTTCCTGGTCGGCGGCTATGTCATCGCCCGGCTGACCGGCAACACGACCGACGGCGGGTTTCAGTTGAACGGCTGGCCTGCGCTGGCACTGCTGGTGCTGGTGGTGGCCTATTTCTGGGGCATGAAACGCTTGGGCGGGACCCTGTTCAAGCGGGTCTTCGGGCTGGCGGGGAAGCTGGACTAGGACAACCTGCGGTTCGCAGCGCCCCCCCCCCCAGCCCTCCCCCACAAGGGGGGAGGGGACGGATCGGGGCGGCCGGATGGCGTTGAAACCTTTGGCGTTACTTCCCCGACCCTGCCGTCTCGCTGCCGTTGCGGGTCAGGTAATAGGCCAGCAGGATCGGCACCACGGTGGCGGCAAAGACCACCATGGCGACGACATTGGTGACCGGGCGCTGGCGCGGTCGGATCAACTCCTCGAGCATCCAGATCGGCAGGGTGGCCTGTTGTCCCGCGGTGAAGGTGGTGACGATGACCTCGTCGAAACTCAACGCGAAGGCCAACATTCCTCCGGCCAGCAGCGCGGTGCCAAGGTTGGGCAGCAGCACATGCCAGAAGGTCTGAAATCCATTGGCGCCAAGGTCTGCCGAGGCCTCGAGCACCCCGCCCGACAGGCGGCGAAAGCGGGCGACGGCGTTGTTGTAGACGATGACGATGCAAAAGGTGGCGTGGCCAAGGATGATGGTCAGGGTGGAAAAGGGGATGTCCATGAGCCCGAAGGCCGAGCGCAGGGAAATGCCGGTGATCACGCCCGGCAGGGCGATGGGCAGAAGGATCAGCAGGGTGATCTGCTCGCGGCCAAAGAATTTTGTCCGGCTCATCGCGGCAGAGATCAGGGTGCCAAGGACCATGGCGAGCAGGGTCGCGACGCAGGCGACGCGCAGCGACAACGACAGGGCCTCCCAGATATCGGGGCGGGCCCAGGCGGCGGCGAACCATTCGGTGGTCAGCCCCGGGGGTGGGAAGGCATAGGTGCGCTCTTCGGTGGTGAAGGCATAGAGAAAGATCAGCAGGATCGGCAGGTGCAGGAACAAGAGGCCCGCCGTGGCCGAGAGTTTCAGCAGGGTCGTGGGTCGGTCAAAGTGCATCGAAGGCCCCCATGCGCTTGGCCACCGCAAGATAGATCAGCATGATGACGATGGGCACCACGGCGAAGGCGGCGGCAAGGGGCACGTTCCCGGCGGTGCCTTGCAACTGGTACACCGCCATGCCGATGAAATTGGCCGAGTTTCCGACGATCTGGGGGATGATGTAATTGCCCATCGTCAAGGAGAAGGTAAAGATCGACCCCGCGATCACCCCGGGCAAGGCGAGGGGCAGGATCACGGTGCGGAAGGTTTGGGCGCGGGTGGCACCAAGGTCGGCCGAGGCCTCGATCATCGAGGTGGGCACGCGCTCCAGGGCGGCCTGCATCGGCAGGATCATGAAGGGGATCCAGACATAGACAAAGACCGCGAACATCCCAAGGTACGAGGTGGACAGGGAATTGCCGCCGATCACCGGCAGCGCCAGGATCGCGTCCAGCACCGGCGTGGTATGGGTGGCCGAGGCGGCCCAGGTGACGATGCCCTCTTTGGCGAGGATCAGTTTCCAGGCGTAGACCTTGACGAGGTAGGACGACCACAGCGGCAGCATGACCCCCAGATAGAACACCGCCTTCCAGCGGCCCCGGGCAAAGCGGGCGGCGAAATAGGCGATCGGAAAGGCCAGCACGGCGCAGCCAAGGGTCACGGCGGCCGACATGACCACGGTGCGCAGGATCACGTCGTAATTGGCCGGGCGCAGCAGTTCGGCATAGGTCTTCAGCGTGAATTCGGGCACCACCATGCCGGAAAACTCGTCGATCGAATAAAAGCTTTGCAACAGCAGCGTGACGAGCGAACCAAGATAGACCACGCCCAGCCACAACAGGGGGGGCGTCAGCAAAAGGGCAAGCAACAGCCGGGGCCTGCGCCAGAACAGCGTGGTCAGCCGGTCGGCGGGGCCCCGGGCGGGGAAGATGGCCGGGACGGTCATGGCGCGCACCCTGCCGGGGTGTCGGGGCGGATACGGGCGGCAATGGCGGCGGGCGCGGGCGTGGGCAAAAAGCGGGTCAGGATCATTCCCCCTCCATCACATGCAGCGCGCCCGGGTCGAAGGCAAAGGCGGTCTGGCTGCCGATCTGGGGAACAGATGCGCCGGTGGGGACAAGGGCCGCGACATCGGTGCCTTCGGCGCGCAGGATCACGCGCGTGGCCGCACCCAGATAGCGCAACGCGCTGACCGTGCCGGTGACGGGACCGTGGGCGGCAAGGCGCGTCGCCTCGGGGCGCAGGCTGGCCCATTGGGCGGGGCCGCCCAGGGCTGCGGTCATCGCGGGGGGAAGGACGTTGGACGATCCGACGAAATCGGCCACAAAGCGGGTGCGCGGCGCGGCATAGATGTCTTCGGGGGTGCCAATCTGGGCGATGCGCCCCTGATTGAAGACCGCCAGACTGTCGGCCATCGACAGGGCTTCGTGCTGGTCATGAGTAACAAAGACGAAGGTGATGCCCAGGCGGCGTTGCAGGGCCTTCAACTCGTCCTGCATCGCCTCGCGCAGTTTCAGATCCAGGGCGCCAAGCGGTTCGTCCAGCAGCAGAACACGCGGTTCGTTGACCAGCGCCCGGGCAAGTGCCACGCGCTGGCGCTGGCCGCCGGACAATTGCCCGGGCCTGCGGTCGCCGTAGGCGTCAAGTTTCACCAGGGCCAGCATCTCGTCGGCGCGACCATAGCGGGCGGCGCGGCCCATGCCCTTGACCATCAGCCCGTAAGCCACGTTGTCGCGCACGTTCATGTGGGGAAACAGGGCGTAGTCCTGAAACACGGTATTGACGTTGCGCAGATGCGGCGGGGTCTGGCTGACGTTCTGGCCGAAGATGCGGATCTGGCCGGAACTGGGCGATTCAAATCCCGAGATCAGGCGCAGGCAGGTGGTCTTTCCCGACCCCGAGGGGCCCAGCATGGCAAAGAAGGCCCCCTCGGCAATGGTCAGATCAACGCCGTCCACCGCCTTGATCGGCGCCGAGGCCGGACCGAAGTGGCGGGTGACAGAGACGAATTCGACG
>JANMJC010000175.1:0-5505 GCA_031371185.1 Paracoccaceae bacterium
GGTTGTCGATTGCGGGCGTCAAGAAACTGGTCGCCACCCTTGAGGCGCGGTCAAAGGACAAGAATGCCACCGGCGCGGGCATGGCGACGCAGGTCATGGTGATGCTGGCCAAGGGCGATGCCGAGGGGACGGGCGAAACCGTGCACGGGGTGCAGGTCAAGCGGCTGGTGCAACTGGCCAAGCTGGGCGAAAGGCTGAAAGAGCGGGTCGCCAAGGTCGGCAAGGGCGTCTCGGCCTGAGGCGGGCCGTTCAAGGCTCGTCTTGCGTGAACATCGCAACGCGGGTCATGGTCAGCGGCAAAAGATCGGGCGGGGGTAGGCCGACGGTGTGGCGCGGTGCCCCCGCTGCCGCCCAGACTGTGGAATGGCTCGGCAAATCCGGGTCCATCCAGACCGGAAGCGCTGTCAGATGCCCGATCCGGCCCACATCGCCACTGGCAAAGCCGGTCACGCGGCGGATTTGGTCAGCCCCGGCCCGCCTCGGCGGCTTGGTGGCAAGGACGGCGGCCGTGGCGCTGGCGAACTGAACGCCGCCCGAGGTCAGGAACAGGCAAGGCGGCCCGCAGTCGCCCTGAAGCAGGATCGACTTGACGACCTGTCCCACAGCACAGCCTGCCAAAAAGGCCGCCTGCGGGACGGTGCGCGTCCTGGTGCCCATGTCAGGCACCCGGGCGTTCTGGCCGCGGCGCTGGCAGTGGCGGATCGCACATGCTGCAGGCAATTGCCCGCCCGGCGACGGTGATCGACGCTGCGCCGGACCGGGGCAGGGCGGGGTGGCCACGGCATTCCCCGAGGATGCAAGCCCGGCCGCGCTTCGCCGATTGACCGCGACCGCCGCATTTCGCAAGCTTGCCGGATGAACCAGACCATCGCCGCCCGCATGACCCGCCAGCCGGTTGCCTTTGATCCCGCTGCCGGGCGCGATGCCGCTGTGCGCTTTGCCCATCACGGGCCGGAAATCCTTTCCTTGTTGCAAGGCACGGCGGGCTGCTCGCCCTATCTGACCGGGTTGATGTCGCGCGAAGCCGATTGGCTGGACAGCACCCTTGCCCGGGTGCCGGAAGCGGCCCTCGACCAGATCCTTGCCGATCTAGATGGCCTGGCGCTGGACCAGTTGGGCAGCGCCCTGCGCCGGGCAAAGCGGCGGGTGGCGCTGCTGACCGCGCTGTGCGATCTGGGCGGGGTCTGGCCGTTGATGACCGTCACCGGGGCGTTGACCGGTCTTGCCGACCGCGCCGTCGATCAGGCGGTGACAACGCTGGTGGCCGACGAGATCCGGCGCGGCAAGCTGCCCGGTGCGGCACCCGAGGATGCGGCCACGGCGGGCGGCATGGTGGTTCTGGCCATGGGCAAGATGGGCGCCGCCGAACTGAATTACTCATCCGACATCGACCTGATCTGCCTGTTCGATCAGGACCGCTATCCCGACGACTGGCAAGAAGCCCGCGCCGCCTTTATCCGTGTCACCCGCCGCATGACCGGTCTGCTGTCGGACATCACCGCCGAGGGCTATGTCTTTCGCTGCGACCTTCGGCTACGCCCCGATGCCAGCGTGATGCCGGTCTGCCTGTCGATGGCCGCCGCCGAAGCCTATTACGAGGCGCAGGGCCGCACCTGGGAACGCTCGGCCTATATCAAGGCGCGGCCCTGTGGCGGTGATCTGGGCGCGGGGGCCCGGTTCCTGAAAACCCTGACGCCCTTTGTCTGGCGCAAGCATCTGGACTTTGCCGCCATTCAGGACGCCCATGACATGCGCCTGCGCATCCGCGACCACCGGGGCCTGAACGGGCCGCTGACGGTGGAGGGGCATAATCTGAAGCTGGGCCAGGGTGGCATCCGCGAGATCGAGTTTTTCACCCAGACCCGCCAGTTGATCGCGGGGGGGCGCGACCCCGATCTGCGCGACCGCACCACCCTGGGGGGGCTGGCGGCGCTGGCGGACAAGGGCTGGGTTCCGCCCGAGGTCGCGGCAGAGCTGTCGGATCTGTACCTCAGGCACCGCGAGGTGGAACATCGCCTGCAAATGGTGGGTGACGCGCAAACCCACGACCTGCCCGCCACGCCCGAAGCTGTGGCCCGCATCGCGGCGTTTTGCGGCCAGGGCGACGCCGAATTTCGCCGCGATCTTCTGGACCGGCTGGCCCGGACCGACCGGCTGACCGAAGGGTTCTTTGCCCCCTTGCAGGCCGAAGATTCCCCCGATCTGTCGCCCAATGCCCGGCGTATCGTCGATGGCTGGGCCAGCTATCCCTGTCTGCGCTCGGATCGGGCGACGTCGATCTTTGCCCGCCTGCGCCCGCAGCTTCTGCGCCGTCTGTCGCGCGCGGCCAATCCTGAACAGGCTCTGGTGGCGCTGGACGGGTTCCTGGCCGGGTTGCCGTCTGGCGTGCAGATCTTTTCGCTGTTCGAGGCCAACCCGCAACTGGTGGACCTGATCATCGACATCGCGGGCACAACGCCGGCGCTGGCGCGCTATCTGGCGCGCAATTCGCGGGTGCTGGACGGGGTGATCGGCGGGGCGTTCTTCGCACCCTGGCCGGGAACCGCGGCCCTGGTGGGTGATCTGTCCGTCCGGCTGGCCCGAGCCTCAGATCATGAACACCGTCTTGATCTGGCGCGAAGCTGGATGAAAGAGTTTCACTTTCGCATCGGCGTCCACCATCTGCGCGGGCTGATTGACGGCTTCGAGGCGGGCAAATCCTATGCCGATCTGGCCGAGGCGGTGATTGCAGCGCTGTGGCCGGTGGTCAGCGCCGAGTTTGCCAGCCGCCACGGGGCGGCTCCGGGGCGCGGGGCGGTGCTGTTGGGCATGGGCTCGCTTGGGGCGGGGCGGCTGAACGCGGCCTCTGATCTGGACCTGATCCTGATCTATGACGCGCAAGGGGTTGAAGCCTCGGACGGCCCGCGCCCGCTGCCCGCCCGCACCTACTATGCCCGGTTGACGCAAGCCATGGTGACCGCCCTGTCGGCGCAGACCGCCGAGGGGCGGCTGTACGAGGTCGACGTGCGGCTGCGGCCCTCGGGGCGGCAGGGGGCGGTCGCGACCTCGCTGTCAGGTTTCGAGGCCTATCAGCGCGACGAGGCCTGGACCTGGGAACATCTGGCGCTGACCCGGGCAAGGGTGATGACCGGCGAGCCGGGCCTTGCCGCCGAGGTCGAGGCACTGCGCCGCGCCATCCTGCGCGACAAGGCGCTGGACGGGCCCAAAATCCGCGCCGACACCGCCGAGATGCGCGCGCGCCTGCAGGCCGCCAGGCCCGGGACGGGCGCACTGGAGGCCAAGTTCGGCCCCGGCCGGCTGATGGACATCGAACTTTGCGCCCAGATGTCCGCTTTGCTGGCCGCAAGCCCGGCGCGTCAGGTGGAACGCCAGATCGCAGCGGGCGGGAAGAGCGGCGAGGCGTCGCATTCAGATCAGACGACGTTGCTGGATGCCTACAGGCTGTTTTGGCGGTTGCAGTCGGCCGCTCGGCTTTTGTCGGACAAGGCGGTGGACCTTGCGGCCCTTGGCGACGGCGGCCGGGCGTTCTTGTTGCGCGAAACCGGTGCCGGATCGGCGCAGGAATTGGGCGAACGCTTGGACGATCTGGCCGGGCGGGCCGAAGCGGTGATCCTTAAGGCACTGAAGGCTTAGGCGATGGGGAGACGGGTGATGGATCTGACCTTGGCGGACCCCAAGGGGTTGGTGCGCGAAAGCTATGCCATCGACGGCATCACCGAAGCGGAATGCAAGTCGATCTTCATCGATTGGGCGTTAAGCCTGAAGGCCGGGGTTGACCCGACAGAGGCACTGCGCGTGCTGATCGCATTGTACGGACCGGGCCGCGACGATCATCCGATGACGGGGATCCTGACCCAGGCACTGACGGCCCCCACAAGCCCCAAACGCCGCGGCGGACGGATGGGGCGGCAGGTGGGGGCTTAACCCTGTGCCGCGGCTTCCAGCGCCGCCACATCCAGTTTGACCATGCCCATCATCGCCTGCAACACGCGTTCCGCGCCGTCGCCCTTCAACAACCGGGGCAGGGCGCGCGGGATGATCTGCCACGACAGGCCGAAGCGGTCGGTCAGCCAGCCGCAGCGGCTTTCCGCACCGCCCCCCGCCAGAAGTGCTGTCCACAGACGGTCCACCTCGGCCTGGGTGTCGACATGGACGGTGATCGAGGTTGCAGGGGAGTGTTTGAACATCGGCCCGCCGTTCAGCCCCCAATAGGCCTGCCCCATCAGGGTGAAAGAGACGGTGAAAACCGGCTGCGCCGGATCGCTGCCTTGATGAAACACCTCGGTGATCCGGGCATCGTCGAACAGGCTGGTGTACAGCTCGGCCGCCTCCATCGCCTGGGAGTCGAACCAGAAACAGGTTGAGATGGCGGGTAAGGTCATTCGGGCACCTCCTGATTTTGGGCAGAATGGTTGTTTGGGAGATTCTGGGCAAGTCCGGGCGTTGGCCAACAATCTTTCGGCGAAAGATAAGGCAGGCATCCGCAAAGGCGCGATGGAAACTTTAAGATCGCCGCATTAGCCATTCAAGTATATTCATTTATGGCTGGTTCGACAGAAGGCTCCTTTGGACCCGCCAAGGGTCAGCCTCGCTTCAGCCCTGCCGCCTCTGCCGCCAGTTTGGTGATCAGGTCCCAGTCGCCGCGCAGCATAGCCTCTTTCGGCGCCACCCAGGACCCGCCGACACAGAGGATGTTTTTCAGCGCCAGATACTCGGGCGCGATCTTCAGGCTGATGCCCCCGGTCGGGCAGAATTTGACCTGCGGAATCGGCGAGCCGATGGATTTGAGATAGGCCGCCCCACCGGCCTGTTCGGCGGGAAAGAACTTCTGCACGGTAAAGCCGCGTTCCAGAAGCGCCATGATCTCGGACGCGGTGGCGGCCCCGGGCAACAGCGGCAGGCCCTCGTCCTCGCAGGCGGCGATGATGCGGTCGGTAGCCCCCGGAGAGACCCCGAACATGGCACCCGCCGCCTTGGCCGCCTTGACATCGGCGGGGGTCAGCAAGGTGCCGGCCCCGACAACGCCGCCCGGAACTTGCGCCATCGCGCGGATCGCGTCCAGCGCGCAAGGCGTGCGCAGCGTCACCTCCAGCGCGGGCAGGCCGCCCGCCACCAGCGCCCGGGCGAGGTCGGCGGCGGACCTCGCGTCGTCCACCACCAGGACCGGGATCACCGGGGCGAGGCGGCAGACCTTGAGGTTCAGCTCGGAGGCGTGCTCGGGGGTCATGGATGCGATCTCTCCGGTTGGGGTGGCGGAGGGGGCGGGGGCCTCCGGCGGGAATATTTCAGGTCGAGGATGCGCGGGATCAGACCACCACCGAGGCGCCGTCGGTGGCGGGGCCGGCGCCTTGGCGGAACATGCGGAACAGGTCGCGGCCCAGGCCCTCCTCATTGGCGGAGAGGTCGACGGGGTCGGCCACGCGGCCCGTCAGGTCGGCCAGGACCTCAAGCCGGCCGTTGGCGGCGTCGAGCCGCAGCAGGTCGCCGTCGCGCAGGAGCGCGATG
>JANMJC010000180.1:0-11777 GCA_031371185.1 Paracoccaceae bacterium
GCAGCGGGTTTGACCAAGCCCGTTTGCCCGCCGCGTCGATCACCGCAGCCCGCACCCAGGGCGAGTTGATCAGCCGTTCCAGCGGCACTTCGCCCTTCGTCATCGACCGGCCATGTACCGCCTTGGCCCCGGTCCCCCAGCCGATGGCCACGATCGACGACACCGCCGAACATTCCACCACCAGTTTGCCGCCCTCGATCCGCACGTCGCGCAGTTCCGGCCCCTGGCTGGAATAGAAATCCCCACGCTTCAACGCCGCCAGCAGGGCATCGGGCGTGTTCGCCTCGGCCTTGACCATGGTCCAGCCGCCGAAATGGTCGGGTTCGGAAAAATGGGCGTCGTCGGTGGCGATCAGGGTCAGATCGTGGCCCTCGGTCAAAAGCTGATCGGCCACCATGAACCCGTCGGGTCGGTCGCAGCCCATCGCGCAGCCGTGGTTGTAGACCTCGACCGCATGGGCAATCCCGGCCAAAGACCGCGCGTCGCCCATGGTCAGGCCCGACCATTGCGGATGCGCGATGGCCACAAAGGCCCCCGCAGCAACCGCCCGCGCGGCGATCTGGGGGCCGGTCTCCTGACCCTTGTGCGGCACGAAGT
Organism: Paracoccaceae bacterium; assembly: GCA_031371185.1. Lineage (GTDB taxonomy): Bacteria > Pseudomonadota > Alphaproteobacteria > Rhodobacterales > Rhodobacteraceae > CAIYZT01. Next base: position 598 of record JANMJC010000180.1, read on the forward strand.
GCGGCGTGTCCGACGGCGCGAAGTCGGGCGGCAGGCCGACGGCCAGAATGTGCCACAACTCGCCGTTTTCCATGGCGCCGGAATGCAGTTCGGCCCCAAGGATGGTGGTGAAATCCGGCGTGCGGAATGGCAGGGTATCGACGATGGGATAGCCCCAAAGCCCGACGAAATGATCGGTCAGCGCCAGAAAATCATAGCCCTCGGCCCGGTAGCGCCGGCAAACCTCGGCCGGGTCCAGCACGCCGTCGGAGCGGGTCGAATGGGTGTGCAGATTTCCGCGCCAGAAACGGCCGGGCGACGAAAAGGCGGAAGAGCGGGTCATGGATTAAGTCCCTGTCAAAGATTCGGGTGCAGGATAGTCGCAAGCGGGATTGCGGCCAAGGCTGCGTGACCAGTCGCGACCCCGCCGCCATGATCTTGCCGCAATGCCATGCTGAACTATCCTTGTGACTTGGGAAGAGGCCACGACGATGACACCCCTGCTTGTGAATGCGATGGTCCTGGGATGCGGCATCTTGTCCGCCTTGATCCTGCTGCGGGCTTTCGTGACGGTCCTGTCGCGCGACTTTGCCGACACGGTCGAAGAAGAGACCTGATCGGCCGGACGGTCCGGCCTTGCGCGCGACTTGGAAGGCACCGGGGCCCTGATCGCCGGTTCTGCGCGACGTCAGTTTCAAACCGCAGAAGCTGCGGTTTTCATCCCATCTCGCCATGGGCCTGACCCCGTGCTATTTCGGGGGGGCTTTCGCAACAGGGTGCGCCTTTGGCCGATACACGCTTTGACGGGATCGCTGCGGGGTGCGAAGCCCTGCCGGCGGATGTGATGTCGGTTCAGGCCGAAGCTGCCGCATCCCTTCTCAGGGCGCTGTCGCACGAGGGGCGGTTGATGATCCTGTGCCATTTGTCGTCGGGCGAAAAGTCGGTCACCGAACTGGAGGATTTGCTTTGCGCCCGGCAGGCCGCCGTCAGCCAGCAACTGGCCCGACTGCGTCAGGACGGTCTGGTGACCACCCGGCGCGAGGGCAAGGCGGTTTACTATTCCATCGCCGACACCCGGGCGGCGCGGATCATGCAGTTGGTCCATGACCTGTTCTGCAAAGCCTGACCAAAGATCAGGACCCTGCCGGAAGGGCCTGCTTTTTCGTAGAAAAATCGTTCATCCGCGTCCGAGATAGGGCATGTCGCGCGCCATGATGGTGAGAAAGGGCACGTTGACGTCCAGCGGCAGGCGGGCCATCTGCAGCACCGCTTCGGCGACATGGGCCACATCCATCACCGGCTCGGCCCGAACCGATCCATCGGCCTGGGTCGCGCCCGCGGTAAAGCCCGCCGCCATCTCGGTCAGGGCATTGCCGATGTCGATCTGCCCGCAAGCGATGTCAAAGGGCCGCCCGTCCAGCCCCAGGCTGCGCGTCAGCCCGGTGACCGCGTGTTTCGACATCGTGTAGGGGGCCGATCCCGGGCGCGGCACCTGCGCGCTGATCGAGCCGTTGTTGATGATCCGCCCGCCTTGCGGGGTCTGACGCCGCATCAGGCCAAAGGCCGCGCGGGCGCAAAAGAACATGCCGTTGATGTTGGTGGCATTCACTGCCAGCCAGTCGGCAATCGGAATTTCGTCGATCGGCGCGGCCCTGGCGGAAATTCCGGCGTTGTTGAACAGCAGGTCCAACCGCCCGAACGCGGTTTCCAGCGTCGCGAAGGCCGCCTCGACCTGCGCGGGATCGGTGACATCGCAGGGCAGGATCAGGGCCGGATGCGATCCGGCGGTGTCCTGCAATGCCCCTGCCCTGCGCCCGATCAGCGCCACCTGCCAGCCGGCAGCCAGAAAGGCCCGCGCCGTCGCCCGGCCGATGCCCGATCCGGCCCCGGTGATCAAAACCGTCCTGTTCATCGCGCGCCCCTTTTCGTCCGCCCCGTCCAACCCTGCCGAGGGGGTCTGAATTCCCCTGCGGCCCGCCAAGGATCCGGGGCCTGCCCTACAATCCCAGCTTTTGCGCCACCATCTGGCCCACAACCGCCGGATTGGCCTTGCCGCCCGTCGCTTTCAGGACCTGGCCGGTGAACCAGCCCGCCACCTTGGCATTCTGCCTGGCCTTTTCCACCTGGTCGGGGTTGGCGGCGATCAACGCATCCAGAGCCGCCTCGATGGCGCCGGTGTCGGTGACGGCCTTCATGCCGTGCCGCGCGGCCACCTCGGCCGGATCACCGCCGCCTGTCCACAAGAGTTCGAACAGGTCCTTGGCCATCTTGCCAGTGATCTCGCCGCGACCCAGAAGGTCCAGCAAACCACCCAGTTGCGCGGCACTGAGCGGGCTGTCGGAAATCGCGAGGCCCTCCTTGTTCAGGCGCCCGAACAATTCGTTGATCACCCAGTTGGCGGCGATCTTGCCATCGCGACCGACGGCCACGGATTCAAAGAAACCCGCCGCGTCCAGTTCGGCGGTCAGCACGCTGGCGTCATAGTCGGTCACGCTGAAATCGGCCATGAAACGCGCCTTCTTGGCGTCGGGCAATTCGGGCATCCGGGCCGCGATATCATCGACCCAGGCCTGCTCGATTTCCAGCGGCAGCAGGTCAGGACAGGGGAAATAGCGATAGTCATGCGCCTCTTCCTTGCTGCGCATCGACCGGGTTTCGCCCCGATCCGGGTCATACAGCCGGGTTTCCTGCACGATGCTGCCGCCATCCTCCAGAATGGCGATCTGGCGGCGGGCTTCATAATCAATGGCTTGGGTCATGAACCGCATCGAGTTCATGTTCTTGATCTCGCAGCGCGTGCCGAGATGGTCGAAGTCCTGCGTCGCCTGATATTTCTCGTATTGGCCCGGACGGCAGACCGAGACGTTGACATCGGCGCGCAGGTTGCCGTTCTGCATGTTGCCGTCGCAGGTGCCCAGATAGCGCAGGATCTGGCGCAGTTTCACCACATAGGCGGCGGCCTCTTCGGGGCCGCGGATGTCGGGGCGCGAGACGATTTCCATCAGCGCCACGCCGGTGCGGTTGAAATCGACGAAGCTCATCGTCGGGTCCATGTCATGGATGCTTTTCCCGGCATCCTGCTCCAGATGGATGCGCTCGATCCGGACCAGCCGCGCGACGCCCGGGCTCAGCTCGACCAAGACCTCGCCCTCACCCACGATGGGATGGTAAAGCTGGCTGATCTGATAGCCTTGCGGCAGATCCGGGTAGAAGTAATTCTTGCGGTCAAAGGCCGAGGTCAGGTTGATCTGCGCCTTCAGCCCCAAACCGGTGCGCACCGCCTGTTCGATGCAGAATTCGTTGATCACTGGCAGCATTCCGGGCATCGCGGCATCGACAAAGGCCACATTGGCGTTCGGCTCGGCCCCGACCAGCGTCGAGGCGCCGGAAAAGAGTTTGGCGTTGGACGCGACCTGCGCATGAATTTCCATGCCGATCACCAGCTCCCAGTCATGCTTGGCCCCGGCGATCACTTTCGGTTTGGGGGCCTCATAGGTCAGGTCCAGCATCACGGTCTCCTTTGCGCGCCTGCCCCTTCTTAGGCAGGCCCGGGAGGGGCTTCAAGGGCCGAGACGGGCGGAAACCTGCCGAGAACCGGCTCATTCCGGCCAAATCCTTTGGTGATCGCCGCTTTCCGGTCCAAAGCCCCCTCGCGTCGCACGACGGCGGCACCCTTGCGAAAATGTGAGTTCGGATGACCGCCCTGCGACCCCTTTCCGCCGCGATGGCCCTGGCTGCGCTGACCGGGTGCACCGCCGTCACCCTGCCCGACCTGTCGTCGGTGACCAGTCTCATGGCCCCCGTGCAGCCCGCCATGCGGTGGGACCACCGCGACGAGGCCAGCGCCTGGACCGCGTCAACCCTGGCGGCCATCGCGCGCCATGACGACGCCCTGGCCGCAAGAACCCCATCCGACATCGACGCCTGGTGCCCGGGCTATGCCAGCGCCACCATCGGAGAACGCCGGGCCTTCTGGTCGGGCCTGTTGTCGGCGGTGGCCAAGTACGAAAGCTCGTGGAACCCGCAGGCATCGGGCGGCGGCGGGCGCTATGTGGGATTGATGCAGATCTCGCCCAGGACGGCGGCCAATCACGGCTGCACGGCCACAACCAGTGCGGCGCTGAAGGACGGTGCGGCCAACCTGTCCTGCGCGGTCGAGATCGTCGCAGATGCGGTCGGGCGCGACGGCATGGTGTCGGGCAAGGGCAATCGCGGCGTCGGGCGCGACTGGGGGCCGATGAAAAGTGCGGCTAAACGTGCCGAAATGTCGGCCTGGACCAGTGCCCAGACCTATTGCCAATAGGCGCTGACCCCCGGGGCGCGCAGCTGCACCCCCGGGCTATTCCGCTAGAATGCGCCCGGCCATTTCCGACAGATCGCGGCTTAGCCCCGGGGCGGCCAATATCCGGCGCAGCGCCGCGCGGGCCAGATCCTGGCGATCGGCATCATAGCGGGGCCAGGTCTCGAACGCCGTGGACATGCGCGAGGCTGTCTGGGGGTTCAGCGGATCAAGTTTGATCAGCCAGTCGGCCAGCAGGGCATAGCCCGACCCGCTGGCATGATGGAACCCGGCATGGTTGCCCGACAGGGCGCCGATGACCGAACGGAAGCGGTTGGGGTTTTTCCAGTCGAAATCGGCGCGGGCGGTCAGGCGGTTCACGGTCGCCGCCAGATCCTGCGGCTCTGCCAGCATGACCTGAATGCCGAACCACTTGTCCATGACCAGACGGTCGCCGGACCAGCGCGTTTCGAACGCCGCAAGTTCGGTCGCACCGGTCCCGGCGGTCAACAGGCAGCCAAGGGCGGCCAGACTGTCGGTCATGTTGTCGGCTGCGGCAAAGACCGCGCGAGCGGTCTGACCCTGATCCAGTTTGCTGAGGCAGGACAGCGCCGCCCCGCGCAGCGCGCGCCGACCGGCTTCGACCGCATCCGGCGAGAAGGGGCCGGGGCTGTCAAGGTCGGCCACCATCGCCTGTAGCCGGCGCTCTCCCAGGGCGCGCGCCACGGCCAGACCCAAGGCGCGCCGCGCGGTATGGATCTTGTCCGGGTCGGGAACCTGACCGGCGGCAAACAGGGTGGCTGCCATGTCATCCTCGCCCGGGCTGCCCAGGGCAAGGGCGCGAAACGCCGGGTCAAGCGCGGTGTCAAAGGCCATCCGCGCCATGGCGTCCAGGAAATCGGCGGGCGGTTCGGCATCTTCGGTCACCATCCGCGCCAGCACGTCCTTGGACAGGGCGCGGCCCGCCTCGAAGCGGTTGAACGGGTCGGTGTCATGGGCCATCAGAAAGGCGCGTTCGGCCGCGCTGGTCTGGCGTTCCAAGACGACAGGGGCCGAAAAATCGCGCAGGATCGACGGGATCGGCCGGGTGGCCAGGCCCTTGAAGGCAAAGCTTTGCACGGCTTGGGTCAGTTCCAGAACCCTCGTCGGCACCACTTCGTCGCCGTTGGGGTTCAACAGACCAACAGCGACCGGGATCACCTTGGCGCCCTTGTCGGGCTGGCCCGGCGTGGCGGGATTTTCCTGCGCCAGCGTCAGGGTAAAAGTTCCGCCCTGCGCATCGGCGTCCCAGGCCTCGGTGACCTTGAGGCGCGGCGTGCCCGCCTCGGTGTACCAGCGCTTGAACTGGGTCAGATCGCGGCCCGTGGCGTCTTCGAAAACCTTCAGCCAGTCTTCGATGGTGGCGGCGTCGCCGTCGTGGCGGTCAAAGTACAGGTCCAGCGCCGCCTTGTAGCCCTGATCGCCCACCAGACGTTTCAGCATGCCGATCACCTCGGCGCCCTTTTCGTAGACGGTGGCGGTGTAGAAATTGTTGATCTCGACAAAGCGGTCGGGGCGCGGCGGATGGGCCAGCGGGCCGCCATCCTCGCGGAACTGGCGCGCGCGCAGGGCAAGCACGTCTTCGATGCGCTTGACGGCGTGGCTGCGCATGTCGCCGGTGAATTGCTGATCGCGGAACACGGTCAGCCCCTCTTTCAGGCACAACTGAAACCAGTCGCGGCAAGTGATGCGATTGCCGGTCCAGTTGTGGAAGTATTCATGCGCGATCACCCCCTCGATGCGGTTGTAATCGTTGTCGGTGGCGGTTTGGGGCGAGGCCAGCACCAGTTTGGAGTTGAAGATGTTCAACCCCTTGTTTTCCATCGCGCCCATGTTGAAATCATCGACCGCAACGATGTTGAACACGTCCAGATCATACTCGCGGCCATAGCGCTTTTCGTCCCACCGCATCGAGCGGATCAGGCTGTCCATCGCATAGGCGCAGCGGTCTTCATCCCCTTTGCGCACCCAGATGCCAAGGTCAACCACGCGGCCCGAAGCGGTGGTGAACTGATCGCCGACCGACACCAGATCGCCCGCCACCAGCGCGAACAGATAGGCGGGCTTGGGCCAGGGATCATCCCAGGTCGCCCAACCCGGCCCCGATCCGGTGGGGTTGCCGTTCGACAACAACACCGGCAGGGCGGATTCGACGCGCACCTTGAAGCGGGCCATGACATCGGGGCGGTCGGGGTAATAGGTGATGCGGCGAAAGCCTTCGGCCTCGCATTGGGTGCAATACATGCCGTTGGACATGTAAAGACCCTCGAATTCGGTGTTGGTCTCGGGGGCGATTTCCACCTCGGTCGTCAGGGTGAAGGCGCCCGGCGGCAGATCGCCTTGGGCAATCGTCAGCCCCTCGTCTGTCACCACCGGCGTCACCGCCACCCCATCGACCGCACAAGCCACCAGCCGCAGCTTTTCGCCGTGCAGGAACAGGTCGTGCCGCCCGGGGCGTTCGGGGTTGGCGGCAAATCCGATGGTGGCCAGAACCCGCGTGGTCTGTGGCGCCAACCGGAAGGTCAGCGCCACATGGTCGATCTGATAGGCAAAGGGTTGATAGTCTTTCAGGTAAATCGTGCGCGGGTCAGCGGCCATGGCGGTCTCCTTTGGGCCAAGACTTCGTCCTTTGCCCCCGCCGGTGCAAGCCCCTACCTTGCGCCCGGCAAACCCTCGGCCACGACCGCCAGTTTGCCAAGCGTCTGCTGGCCCAGCACATCGGCGCCAAAGTTCAGCGCCTCTTGCCGCCGCTGGACCGTCGGCAGGGTCATCACCTGCGTGATCCGGCAGCCCGCCCCTTCGGGTGCAAGGGTGACGACCACCTGGATCGGCGCCTCGGCGTCGGTGTCGTCATCCATGCGGAATTCGATCCGCGCCGGCGTTTGCATCACGTCATAGCGGTGCCGGTTGGCATAGACCGTGCCATCGGGCGCCACCATGTCGAAGCGCCACTGCCCGCCCTGACGCAGGTCGATCTCTTTGGTCCGGCAGGCGAATCCGTCCGGGCCGAACCATCTTGGCAGGATCGCCGGATCGGTCCAGCAGCGCCAGACCGCCGCGGTCGGCGCGGCTATCAGGCGGGTCAGGGTGATCTGGCGGTCTGCGCTCATCGCGCAACCAGCCCCTGGGCATAGGCCTCAAGCTGGGTGGCGACGGTTCCCCATCCGGAACTGAACCCCATCTGTTCGTGCTGCGCGGCGGTCTCTTTGCTGCGGTGGCGCGTGATGGCGGTATAGCGGGTCATGCCGTTTCCCAGATCTTCGAAGGTCACGATCGCGGTCATGAAGGGTTCGGATTTGGGCTTCCAGCCGGCGGTATAGGTGTCGGTGAAGACCAGCTTTTCGTTCGGGATCACTTCCAGATAGACGCCCTTGTTGTCCACGATCTGGCCATCGACATCGAAGGTGGTGTTGCAGGCGCCACCCGCGCGAAGATCCAGCGAACAGGCGGTCACCCGGTGCGGATGCGGCACGAACCAGTGCACCAGATGCTCGGGTGTGGTCCAGCAGGCCCACAGCACCTCGCGCGGTGCCTTGATGTCGCGGGTCAGGATCAGGTCGAACTCGGGGTCGAAATCTGCGGGTTTCATGGGCTCTCTTTCGCCATCAGGGTTGCAACATAGGCTTCCAGCCGGTCGGTCCGGGTTTCCCAGATCGCGCGCTGCTCTTCCATCCATTTCAGCGTGGCCGCCATGGTTTCGGGCCGTGTGCTGCACATCCGGGTGCGCCCGGTCTTTTCCGAGGTGATCAACGCCGCCTCCTCCAGCACCGACAGGTGACGCATGACGGTGGGCAGGGCCAGCCCGGTCGGGCGGGCCAGTTCGCTGACCGGCACCGGGCCCTGCGCCATCCGGGCCAGCATGGCGCGCCGGGTCGGGTCTGACAGGGCCTGAAAGATCAGGTCAAGATCGGGATCATGTTTAGCCATAATGCTAACTATCCTTTTCTGGCCCTCAGTCAATCCCCAAACCCGGCCTCCGCCAGACAATTTTCGTCCCCATCCGACTGGTCATTTCGCAAAGTGAGCGGCTATGGGACCGTGGCACCGGTTGAACCGGCGGCGCGGGCGGCCTATTGGTATTCCATTGCACACAAACCGGCCCGGGCGGCCAAGGGGGCATCATGTCGCAACGGGTCGATCTGCAGGGGCTGAAGGTCGATGCCGGGCTGGCGGCCTTCGTCAATCAGATGGCCCTGCCCGGCTCTGGGGTACAACCCGAGGCATTCTGGCAGGGCTTTGCCAGCCTTGTGACCGATCTGGCCCCGGTGAACCGCGACCTGTTGGCCCGTCGCGAGGCGTTGCAGGGCACGATCGACGCCTGGCACATCGCGCACCGGGGTCGCCCGCATGACCATGCCGCCTACAAGGCCTTTCTGACCCAAATCGGTTATCTGGTGCCCGAGGGTCCCGATTTTCAGATCGACACCGACAATGTGGACCCCGAGATCGCACAGGTTCCCGGACCGCAACTTGTGGTGCCGCTCACCAACGCCCGCTATGCGCTGAACGCCGCCAACGCCCGGTGGGGCAGTCTGTATGACTGTCTTTACGGCACCGATGCCATGGGGTCGCAGCCGCCGCAGGGCGGCTATGAGCGTGGACGGGGTGCCCGCGTCGTGGCCCGCGCCCGGGTGTTTCTGGACGAGGCCTTTCCGATCGCCGGCACCAGCCATGCCGATGTCCGCCGCTACATGGTCAAGGATGGCGCGCTTCTGGTCGATGACCTGCCGCTGGTCGATCCGGCAAAATTCGCGGGCTACCGGGGCAATCCTCGCGCGCCCGATGCCATTTTGTTGCGCAACAACGGCCTGCATGTCGAACTGGTCTTCGACCGCGCCCATTTCATCGGCGCGCGCGATCAGGCCTTGCTGGCCGATGTGGTGCTGGAATCGGCGATGTCCGCAATCGTGGACTGCGAGGATTCGGTGGCCTGCGTCGATGCCGCCGACAAGGTGCAGGCCTATGCCAACTGGCTGGGCCTGATGAAGGGCGATCTGAGTGCCGCGATGGACAAGGGCGGCCGCGCGATGCTGCGCACCCTGAACACCGACCGGACCTATTCCGCCCCCGACGGGTCTGCGCTGACGTTGAAGGGCCGCGCGCTTTTGTGGATCCGCAATGTCGGCCACCTGATGACCAATCCGGCCATTCTGCTGCCCGATGGCTCGGAAATTCCCGAAGGGCTGATGGATGCGATGATCACCACCCTGATCGCCTGCCACGACCTGAACAAGCAGGGCGGCCTGCGCAATTCGCACAAGGGGTCGGTCTATGTGGTGAAGCCCAAGATGCACGGGCCCGACGAGGTGGCCTTTGCCGATCAGATTTTCACCCGGGTCGAAGCGGTTCTGGGTCTGGCCCGCAACACCGTGAAACTGGGCATCATGGACGAGGAGCGCCGCACCTCGGTCAACCTGAAGGAATGCATCCGCGCCGCGCGCCACCGCGTGGCCTTCATCAACACCGGGTTTCTGGACCGCACCGGCGACGAGATTCACACCTCGATGGAAGCCGGGCCGTTCAGCCGCAAGGATTTCATCAAGCGCAAGACCTGGATCGGCGCCTATGAGACGCTGAACGTCGATATCGGTCTGGAATGCGGGCTTTCGGGGCGCGCGCAGATCGGCAAGGGCATGTGGGCCATGCCCGATCTGATGGCCGCGATGCTGGAGCAGAAGATCGACCACCCCAAGGCCGGGGCGAACTGCGCCTGGGTGCCCTCGCCCACCGCGGCCACCCTGCACGCGCTGCACTACCACAAGATCGACGTGCTGGCGGTGCAGCGCAAACTGGCCGCCGGGGGGCGTCGCGCCCATATCGACGCCATCCTCGACATTCCGCTCGCCACCTTCCGGCAGTGGAGCCAGGCGCAGATCACGCGCGAGGTCGACAACAACGCCCAAGGCATCCTTGGCTATGTCGTGCGCTGGATTGATCAGGGGGTTGGCTGTTCGAAGGTGCCGGATGTCAATGATGTCGCCCTGATGGAGGACCGCGCCACCTGCCGCATCTCGGCCCAGCACATCGCCAACTGGCTGCATCACGGCGTTGTGGGAGCCGACGAGGTGCTGGCGGCGCTGAAGAAGATGGCGCTGGTGGTGGACCGGCAGAACGCCGCCGATCCGGCCTATCGCCCGATGGGCCCCGGCTTTCAGGGCATCGCGTTTCAGGCCGCCTGCGATCTGGTGTTCCGCGGCCGCGTGCAACCCTCGGGCTATACCGAGCCCCTGTTGCATCATTACCGTCTTTTGGCAAAGGCCGCAGGATAGTCCGGAATTTCCGCCGTTAAAGCGGTTCAAGTCTTAACGGAATCAGAATTCAAACCAAAAGTGTTCGAATTCTGATGCTTGATGTTTCAACGAAGACTTGAACCGCTCTGATCCGGGGGTTCAGCCGATATCCAGCGCCAGCGCATGCACCCTTGTGGTCAGATCGCCCAGGGCCTTGTGCACCGCGCGGTGCCGCTGCACCCGCCCAAGGCTTGCCAGAGCGTCGGCGCGGATCACAACCGCAAAGTGGCTTTCCCCCGACCCGTCATCGCCGCCATGCCCGGCGTGACGGGCGCTTTCGTTGACAACTTCCAGCCGCGACGGCGCAAAAGCGGCCTCAAGTCTTTGACGAATTTCGTTTGTCACAGACATTTCCCGTTTGCCCCCTTCACCTTGCCTGCGAATTCTCTAGACTGGCCACCCTGAGTCGGAAAGGCCCCAAGATGTCCACACGCCCCCCCTTCGAGTTTGATCTGCGTGTGTCTGCCGACAAGGCAAAGCGCAAGACCGTGCGCCGCGGCACCATGTCGGGGGCCTCGGAAGCCGCCAACCGGCCCTGCGATTTCCCCGACTGCCGCGAGAGGGCCGCTTACCGCGCCCCGAAATCGCCCGAG
>JANMJC010000195.1:0-5044 GCA_031371185.1 Paracoccaceae bacterium
CCGTGAACGACGGCCAGATGATCCATGTCATCCTGCCCGAAAACGTGACCTTCCCGACCGCCTCGGACGTGGTCAACCCGGGGTTCTACAACGCCCTGGCGCTGGTGGCGAAAAGCCTGCGCAACCATCCGAACTCCAAGGTCAAGGTCGTGGGTCACACCGACAATGTCGGCAGCGCGGCTTATAACGACGACCTCAGTCTGCGGCGGGCGCTGTCGGTGGCGGAAATCCTGATCCGCGACGGGGTGGCCGTCTCTCGCATCAGCTATTCCGGGCAAGGCTATCGTCAACCCATCGCCAGCAATGCCACCTCGGCGGGTCGTGCCGCCAATCGCCGGGTGGAAATCATCATCATTCCCAACCGGTGACATCAGTCGCTTTTGCGGGAAATTCTGCACAATGATCGTGCGATGCAAACCTGGATCAGCAAAACCCCGTGCGGGGTCCGGTAAAGAAGGGCAAGGAGGGCGTGGTGCCGCCCTCTTGGTGTGACGAGTGATCGCAAGGCAACCGGACGGGTCGATATGCCCCTTGTCCCACCCCTTCCGGGTGCCTTGCTTTTATCCCGGCCCCATGTGCCAGGCCCCCAAACCTCCGGCATTCGCCCGATGCCTGTCACGGGCCGGCTTTCCCCGGTTTCACATCACCCGAGCCGTCCTGGCGCCGCCATTCTGCGCTGGAACCCGCCGAACCCGCAAACCTTTTGCCGACAGCAAAGCTCAGCTTGACCTGTGTTAGTGCGACAAAAGCGCGACCGGCGCATCAAGGATCACGCGCTGCGGACATTGCCCGACGGGCACCGCGCGCCCCACGCCCCCGGGTCCGTTGACCGGTCCCTTCTTATGAATTGGAGCTTTCCATGGCACTTGACCCCAGCAACAACCGACTTGCCGACGTCAAACCCGACTACGATGCGCTTTTGGCCCAACTGTCGGCTATCCGCGATGACATGGCCCGCATGGCCGGGCAAATGACGGATTCGGTGGCAAGTCACGGGGCCGCGATGGCCAACAGCGTCTCGGACACTTTGACCGACGCCCGGCGCGTCGTCGGACGTCAGGCCCATGCCGCCGATGTGCGGATCGAACAGGCCATTTCGGCAAACCCCTACATGGCCTTGGCAATGGCCGCAGGACTTGGCCTTTTGCTTGGCGCCATGGCCCGCAAGTGACCCTGGAGCATCTGTTGCACCCGGTTCGCGACCTTGGTCGCGAACTGGGGCGGGATCTGGCGGCGGTCGCCCTGGGCCTTGGGCTGGCGCTGGTCGGTGGCGGTTTTGTGATCGCTGCCGGCTACATTGCCCTGTCCCGCTTGACGGGCAACCTTTGGGCCGCCCTTCTGATGGGCGCAGGCCTTCTGGTTGCGGCGGCGCTGGTGCTGGCGATCCGCCAGTCTCGGCGGGCTGCGCATGCCCGCGCCATAGAGCGCGCACGCGCCGCGCAGGCCAATGCCCGCGATCCCCTGCCATCTCTGGTGTTCGATCTGGCCTATCTTGCGGCAAGCCAGATCTTTGCAAGGCGGCCCCGTTAACGCTGAGGCGCGCGCGGGTCCGACCCTTCGGCCTGCAAGGTTTCGGTCGAGGCAAAGAACATCGCCTGACTGACCGCCGAGCGCACCTGTTCGTCGGTATAGGGCTTGCCGATCAGAAAGGTCGGTTCGGGCCGGGTTCCGGTCAACAGCCGGTCGGGAAAGGCCGTTATGAAGATCACCGGAATGTCGCCGTGGGCGGCCAGAAGATCGCGGACCGCATCGATTCCGGAAGAATTGTCGGCCAGTTGAATATCGGCCAGGATCAGATCCGGCTGCTCACGCGAGCCAAGCGCCACGGCCCCGGTGTGGGTGCGCGCGATGCCGGTGACGCGGTGGCCCATCGAACTGACGATGCTTTCGATGTCCATGGCGATGAAAGCCTCGTCTTCGATGATCATCACCTTGCCGCACAGGGTCTTTTGCATCTCGGTGACGGCCTGTTGCACCAAAAGCTGCGCCGCCTCGGGAGTGGTCTGCAGCACCTGGGCCAGTTCCGTCGGGTCAAAGCCTTCGATGGTGTGCAAAAGCAGGGCCTCGCGGCTGTCTTTGGTCAGGTCGCGCATCCGAAGTTGCGCGCGATGTTCCAGCGGCTGGGAGGCATCATCGACCACGGGCGCACCGGCGCGCGACCAGGTCCGGTGAAAGACCGCAAACAGCGCTGCACGGGAACTGATCGTCGTGTCATAGAGCGACCGGTCGGCCAGTATCGCCTCCAGAGTCGAGGCGGCAAGACTGTCTCCGGTGGCTTGATTGCCGGTCAGCGCCCGGGCATAGCGCCGAAGGAACGGCAGATCCGCGGCAATGGCCTGCGAAAGATCCGGCTGCCCGGCAGAAGGTGTCATGTCGCTCGTCATTTTTTTCCCTTTTTTGTGCATGGCACGGAACCAAACACGGGATAAGGCGTTTCGTTCCACGGTCTGAAAAATTTTTCTCAGGAATGACCATCATCCAAATGGCCCCAAAACCCAAGATTACCTCTCCGGTGCCCGAAAGCGTGGCGCGACAGATCGACGAAAATCTGCGCCGGATCTATGCGGCAAAGCTGTCGGAGGATATTCCTGACCAGCTGCAGGAGTTGCTGAAACAGCTTCGCGACACGGATGCGACGCCATGACGGCGGGCGATCCGCGCGAGGCGCTGATCTCGCATCTGCCCGCCCTGCGTGCCTTTGCGCTTGGCCTTGCCCGCAACGGACCCGAAGCGGATGATCTGGTGCAGGAAACCATCCTGAAGGCCTGGTCGAGTTTTGGCATGTTCACGCCGGGCACCAACCTGCGTGCCTGGTTGTTCACCATCCTGCGCAACGTGTTTTACTCGGGCCTGCGCAAGCGTCGCCGCGAAGTGCAGGACAGCGAAGGCATTTACGCGGCCCAGCTTGTGCAGAAACCGGATCACGACGGCAACTTGGCCATGCGCGACTTTCAGCGCGGCTTCGAGCAGTTGATCGACGAACATCGCGAAGCCCTGCTGTTGGTCGGCGCCCTGGGCTTCACTTACGAAGAGGCGGCCGAGACCATCGGCTGTGCCGTTGGCACCGTCAAAAGCCGGGTCAACCGGGGCCGCAGACGCCTGACCGAAGTTTTGTCGCTGGAAGAGGGCGACAGCATTCTGCCCGCCGATCCGCTGACAGCGGCCGTGACAAGTCAGAAGAGGTCGTCGCATGGATGACCCGTTTTCATCGGCCACGCAGGCCAGGGCGCTGCGCGGGATGCGGGGCATCAGTTTTCAACTGGCGGTCCTTTTGTCGCTGGCGGTGCTGCCGATCGGGATCATCTCGGTGGTTCAATCCCTCGGGTTTGTCCGCGACAGCCGGGCGCAGGCCGAAACGCTGCTTCTGGCACTGACCCAGGAAGGCGCCACGCTGGAGCATCGGTTGATCGAAACCGGCCTGCATCCCGATCCAAGGTTGACCGCCGCCGTGCTCCGGACATGGGCAAACCCGGCCGACTGCGCCCGGGTGTTGACAGGGTTCATCGCCGAACAGTCGCTGTTTCGCTCGGTCTGGTTTACCGCCCGGGATGGAAGCTCGCGCTGTTCCTCGGATGGTCAGGACCGAACGATCAGCCGCCTTGCTGCCGATCAGATGTTCCTGACCGCGCCCAGGGCCACCGTGGACCGGATCGACCCGGACAGGCACGGCCTGCCAGCTCAGTTGCGGATCACCCAGCCCCTTTTTGACAAAGGCCAATTGATCGGCGCCTTGTCCATCTCGGCCCCGTCGCTGCAACTGCTGCGTCTGCCGGGCCATTCCACGGTGCCCGCTCCCACCGAAGTCGTGGTCTTCAACGCAGCCGGAGCCATCCTCGCCTCGACGCAGGATCTGACGGGTGTGGCACAGCGTCTGCCGCCGCAGGATCAGGTCGCCACCCTGTTGCAGGGGCCGGACAGTTTCGTGGACGGCACGGATGCGGCGGGCCTGGCCGGAAGTTTCGTCAAGGTGACCCTGATCAAGGACACGGTTCTTGCCATCGGAGTTTGGCCAAAGGACAACCCGATCAGTCAGGCCAATGGGGTTTTGGCGAATGCCCTGACCTTTCCGGTGCTGATGTGGGCCGTCAGCCTGGCATCGGCCCTGTTGGCAGCGCGTCGTCTGGTGGTGCGCCCGATCCAGATGCTGCGCGACGAGATGCGGCGCTTTGCCCTGGGTCAGCGCAACGCCCCGATGGATCTGCCCGCTGGCGCGGCACTGGAAATTCAAGAGGCGATCGGCACCTTCAACAAGCTGGAACTGATCGTGACGCGGAATGAATCGGTGCTGGCGGTCACCGCGGCGGGCAAGCTGTTGCTGCTGCGCGAGGTGCATCACCGCATCAAGAACAACCTGCAGATGATTTCGTCGATCATCAGCATTCAGCGGCGCAGGACGAAGGATGAAGATGTGAAGCGGGTCCTGCGCAGTTTGCAGGACCGGGTGCTCAGCATCGCGGCGGTCGATCAAAGCCTGTACCAGAACGGCGATGTCTGGGATGTGCGGGCCGACATCCTGATCGCGACGATCACCGATCGGCTGATCGGCGTCAAGTTGGAGCTGGGGCACGCGGTGCAGGTCACCTCCCACTACGATCCGGTGCTGCTGCATGCCGATCAGATCGGCCCCCTGTCGCTACTGGCCAACGAGGCCGTGACCAACGCGTTGAAATACGGACGAAAGCCGGCACAGCGCCCGGCCTTTGTCGACATCCAGCTGCGGTCAGATCAGGAAAACATCCATTTCATGATCTCGAATTCCGTCGGACCGGATCAGGCCGGCGCCGAACCCGAACCCGACAGCACCGGTCTGGGCATGACCCTGATCCAGGCCTTCTGTGACCAGTTGGGTGCCACCTGCGAGTCTGGACTTGATCTCGCCGAGCACAGTTTCACCCTTTCGGTAACTTTCAAACCCAGTGGTCTGACGAAGGATCGGGACACCCCTTTGGCACAGGATGACCCCGACCCTGCATCAGACACGGACCTTGCTCCGCCATCACCGGATCAGCCCGATCAGGCGACCAGCCGCAGCGGCGCGCCGTTG
>JANMJC010000202.1:0-2302 GCA_031371185.1 Paracoccaceae bacterium
CGCTAAACTCGAAGTTTTTGGACTTGAAGCAAAGAGTTGATGCCAATGAAGCGCGTGTTTTGCAGCTAGAAAGAGAACTTGAGGCCAAACCATGACGCAGATCGACTGGACCCGCGCCACAAAATACTTCTTCCTGATGGACTTTTTCAAAGGCTTTGGTCTGGGGTTCAAGTATTTCTTCGCCCCCAAGGCCACGCTGAACTATCCGCATGAAAAGGGCCCGCTCTCGCCTCGCTTTCGCGGCGAGCACGCGCTGCGCCGCTATCCCAATGGCGAAGAGCGTTGCATCGCCTGCAAGCTGTGCGAGGCGATCTGCCCGGCCCAGGCCATCACCATCTACGCCGAACAGCGCGACGACGGCTCGCGCCGCACCACGCGCTATGACATCGACATGACCAAATGCATCTACTGCGGTTTCTGCCAAGAGGCCTGCCCGGTGGATGCCATTGTCGAAGGCCCGAATTTCGAGTTTGCCACCGAAACCCGCGAAGAGCTGTTCTACGACAAGGCCAAGCTTCTGGACAACGGCGCGCGGTGGGAAGCCGAGATTGCCCGCAACCTTGACCTTGACGCGCCGTACCGCTGATGACCCAGGATTTCACCAAACTCTTCGCGCAGATGATGGAGCAGGGCCAGCAGATGGCCAAGGCCTTCGCGCCCGCTTTGGAAAACGTCGATGTGAAAGCCTTTGAAAAGCTGTTCCCGGCCATGCCGAAAGACATGCTCGAAGCCTTCTTCGGCAAGACTTTCAACCCCGAGGGCCTTGACGCGCGCACCCGCTTTCTGGTGACCATCGCCGCCCTGACGGTTCTGGGCCCGGTCGGAGAGCCGCAACTGCGCGCCACGGTGCAAAACGCGCTGGCCGCCGGGGCCACAAGGCGCGAGATTGCCGAAGTGATCTGGCAGATGTCGATGTTCGGTGGCCTGCCCGCCATGCAGAAGGCCCTGGAAATCGCGCAAGCCGTCTTTGCCGAGACCGACGAAAAACCCGAGGGAGCAGCAAAATGACCGTCGCGGACTATGCCTTTTACGCCTTTGCGACCGTCACGGTGGCGGCGGGACTTCTGGTCACGATCTCGAAAAACCCGGTGCATTCGGTGCTGTGGCTGATCCTGGCCTTCCTGTCCTCGGCCGGGCTCTTCGTGCTTCTGGGGGCGGAGTTTGTGGCGATGCTTCTGATCATCGTCTATGTCGGCGCGGTCGCGGTGCTGTTCCTGTTCGTCGTCATGATGCTGGACATCGACTTTGCCGAGTTGAAGGGCGAGTTGGCGCGCTCGATGCCCCTTGCCCTGCTGATCGGGTTGGTGATCCTGATCCAGTTGGTGCTGGGCGTCGGGGCCTGGGTGCAGTCGGACGGCGCGATGGGCCTGCGCGCGGCAATCACGCCCGATGCGGCACAGGTCGAAAACACCCGCGCCATCGGCCTGCTGATCTATGACAAATACATCCTGCTGTTCCAGCTTGCCGGGCTGATCCTGCTGGTGGCGATGATCGGGGCGATTGTCTTGACCCTTCGGCACAGGAAGGACGTCAAGCGTCAGAACGTGCTGCACCAGATGTGGCGCGATCCGGCCAAGGCGATGGAGTTGCACGACATCAAGCCGGGGCAGGGGTTGTGACAATGTTGGTGTAAAACCCCACCCTACGACGGCAGCGGGCGCGGATTTCCGCAGCTCCGCGATTGTAAAGACAAACGGGCAAAATGCCCTGAGGGACGGATATGGTTGGACTTGAACATTACCTGATCGTGGCGGCCGCGCTGTTCGTCATCGGGATCTTCGGCATCTTCTTGAACCGCAAGAACATCATCGTGATCCTGATGTCGATCGAGTTGATGCTTCTGGCCGTCAACATCAACTTCGTCGCCTTCTCGTCGCATCTGGGCGATCTGGTGGGGCAGGTCTTCACCCTGTTCGTGCTGACCGTCGCCGCCGCCGAGGCCGCCATCGGCCTAGCGATCCTAGTGGTGTTCTTCCGCAACCGCGGCACCATCGACGTCGAAGACGTCAACGTGATGAAAGGCTGATCATGGCACCCTTCATCCTTCTTGCCCCCCTGGTCGGGGCCATCATCTGCGGTTTCGGCTGGCGCCTGATCGGAGAGCGGGCCGGGCAGATCATCACCACCGCGCTGATCTTCGCCGCAGCCGCCCTGTCGTGGTACATCTTCCTGACCTTCGACGGCTCCACCCGGCACATCACGCTGCTGCGGTGGTTCGTAAGCGGGTCGATGTCGTCGGACTGTGGGATGCGGCTTGACCGCCTGACCGGGATCATGCTGGTCGTGGTCATCACGGTGTCGG
>JANMJC010000213.1:0-3390 GCA_031371185.1 Paracoccaceae bacterium
TGCTCTGGCCCCCGCGCCCAAGGTGCTGTTGCTGGACGAACCGCTGTCCGCGCTGGACCTGAAGCTTCGCAAGGAAATGCAGATCGAGTTGAAACGGCTGCAAACCGAAACCGGCATCACCTTTGTCTTTGTCACCCATGATCAGGAAGAGGCGCTAACCATGTCGGACCGCGTCGGCGTCATGTCGGCGGGCAAGTTGCAGCAGACGGGCACCCCGCGCGAGATCTACACGCGGCCCGCCAACCGCTTTGTCGCCGGTTTCATCGGCGAGACGAATTTTCTGCCCGCGACCCTGGTTCCGGGCGGGGTCAAGCTTGGCTGTGGCGCCTTGATCGAGGTGGCCGGGGCCACCGGGACCGGGGCCACCACCCTGACCATCCGTCCCGAACAGGTGCGGCTGGCGGGTGCAGACGAGGCGGGCGCGGACGGGGCGGGCGCGGACAGGGCGGGCGCCATCGCGGCGACGGTTGCCAATCTGGTCTATTTCGGTACCGACACCCATTGCTATCTGACCCTGCCCGACGGGGCAGAGGTGATTGCCCGCCTGCAAAGCCCCTCGACCGGCGAAGTGGGCCTGCAAACCGGCCAAAGCGTTGCCCTGCGCTTTGTGCCGGGTGCCGCCCAGTTGCTGGCGGATTAGGGCGATGAGCGCAGCCGAAACCGCCCGCGAAACTGCCTCGGTCCGCAGAGCCTGGTATCTGTCGGCCCCCGCCCTGTTCGTGCTGACCTTCGCGGCCTGCGGGCCCTTGCTGATCATGCTGGTCTATTCGTTCCTGACACCGGGCCAGTACGGCAATGTCGAATGGATGTTCAGCCTGAAGGGCTGGCAATCCATCCTGTTGTCCGAAGACATCTTCGATCCCGGCGTCTATGTCTGGGCCGACGCGCATCTGACGATCTTCTGGCGGTCGGTCAAACTGTCGATCCTGACCACGCTTCTGACGCTGGCCATCGGGTTTCCGACCGCCTGGTTCATCGCGACACGGCCGCCGAAATCGCGGCCGATGTGGTTGTTCCTGATCACCATACCGTTCTGGACCAACCTGCTGATCCGTACCGTGGCGATCTTCGAGGTGATCCGTAACGAGGGCGTGATCAACACCGGCCTGATCTGGGCCGGACTGATTTCAGCGCCCCTGCGCATCACCTATACCGATACGGCGGTGTTCATCGGCATGGCCTATGTGTTCCTGCCGCTGATGGTGCTGCCGCTTTTCGCCTCGATCGACCGCTTCGACATGCGGCTGATCGAAGCGGCCTATGACCTTTACGCCAGCCGGATGGCCGTGCTGCGCCGGGTGATCCTGCCCATCGTGCGGCCCGGCATCGTCGCGGGGTCGATCCTGGTCTTCGTGCCCTCGCTTGGGGCGGTGGTGACGCCGCGCATCCTGGGCGGCGGCAAGAACATGATGATCGGCAATTTCATCGAATTGCAGTTCGGGCAGGGGCGCAACTGGCCCCTGGGAGCGGCGCTGTCGATGACGCTGCTGGTGATCGTGACGGTGGCGCTGCTGTTCTATGTGCGCGCCGCCAACCGGGAGACCTCGCATGGCTGATCGCCGCTTTTCGGCCTCGTATCTGCCGGGCTTCACCACCATCGCGATTCTGGTCTTTGCGATGCTCTATGTGCCGATCTTCATCCTGGTGGCCAATTCCTTTGTCACGACCTATGCCAGCGGCCTGTGGGACGGCATGACGCTGGACTGGTACCGCAAGGCCTGGGCGAACGAGGCGGTGCAGTCGGCCACCTTGAGGTCGCTTGGCCTCGCGGTCAGCGCCTCGGCCATCGCCACCTTTTGCGCCACGCTGGCCGCCCTTGCCACCACCCGGCGCAAGGCCTTCAAGGGCCAGACCTTCATCTATGTGATGATCAACCAGCCGCTGATGGTGCCCGAGATCGTGACGGCGGTGGCGCTGTTGATCTTCTTCGCCTCGATCAAGGTGGCGACCGGCTATCAGGGCATGGGCTATCTGGTGGCGGCCCATTCGGCCTTTTGCATTCCCTTCGCCTATCTGCCGATCCGCGCCCGCCTGGAAGGGATGGACCTGTCGCTTGAAACCGCCGCCGCCGATCTTTACGCAAGCCCCTGGATGACCTTTCGCCGCGTGACACTGCCCCTGCTTGCGCCCGGCATCATCGCCGGGGCCATGCTGGCCTTCGTGATCTCTTTGGATGACGTGGTGATCACCGAGTTTGTGAAATCGGGCGGGCAGGATACCTTGCCCACCTATATGATGGGGCAGTTGCGCCGGGTGATGACGCCCGAGGTCAATGCGATCTCGACCGTGCTTCTGGTGCTGACTGTCCTGCTGCTCAGCGCCTTTTTCCTGCTGACCCGCAAAAATGACGGACAATGAAAAAACAACAGGGAGCCTGACATGACACGATTCCTAACCGCGACCGCCTTTCTGCTGGCCACCAGCTCGCTCGCCAGCGCCGAGGGCCAGTTGCAACTGTTCAACTGGGGCAATTACACCAGCCCCGAAATGCTGACGAAATTCGAGGCTGAAACCGGGATCAAGGTGACGGTGACCGACTATGACAGCAACGACGCGGCCCTGGCCAAGATCGAGGCCGGCGGCCACGGCTTTGACCTGGTGGTGCCGACCCACCAATATGTGCAGATCTATGTCGAAAAGGGCCTGATCGTGCCGCTGGATCTGGCCAAGATCCCCAACCACGCCAACATCGCGCCAGAGTGGATGGATGTGTCCTGGGACCCTGCGCGCGCCTATACGATTCCCTGGCAGTGGGGCACCACCGGCGTGGCGGTCGACACCGCGATCTACAAGGGCGACATCAACACCTCGGAGATTTTCCTGAACGTGCCGCCGGAACTGGTCGGCAAGATCAACGTCGTGCCCGAGATGAACGACATCGTGAACCTGGCCGTGATGTGGGCGGGCGGAGAGCCCTGCTCGGAAGATACCGCCGTGCTGAAGAAAGCCCGCGATGCCCTGCTGGCGGCCAAGCCGAACTGGATCGCGATGGACTATGGCGCCACCGAAAAGATGACCAGCGGCGAATGGGCGGCTTCGGTCAACTGGAACGGATCGTCGATGCGCGTGCGTCTGGGTCTGCCGACCGTGGCCTATGGCTATCCCAAGGAGGGCTATCCGGTCTGGATGGATTCGGTCGCGCTGCTGAAGGACGCTCAGAACGTCGAGGAGGCCTACAAGTTCCTGGATTTCATCGCCAAACCCGAGAATGCCGCGATGATTTCCGCCTTTGCGCGCTATGCCAACGGCATCGCGGGGTCGGAGGAGTTCATGCCCGACGACATGAAGGCCGCGCCTGAAGTGGTCATTCCCGAAGAGTTCAAGGCGGCGGGCGTGTTCATTCCGACCTGCAGCCCCAAGGCGCAGGAATACATGACCGCAATCTGGACC
>JANMJC010000234.1:0-26253 GCA_031371185.1 Paracoccaceae bacterium
CAGCCCGTGCTGATCGGAACCTCGTATCCGGTTCCGACCGGCCCCGGCCTTGGGATCGAGGTTGACGAAGACGCGCTGAACCGGGCCGTGGCCTTGGCGTGGGAACCGCCGCACCTGCGCCGCGCGGATGGGGGGTATACCAATTGGTAACGGGCATCCGCCGACTAGTCGCGCCAAGCTGCGAAGTGGGCGAGGGACCGTCCTATGACCCCGCTACCGAAACCTTGTGGTGGTTCGACATCTCCGGCTCGGCGCTGTCCGAGCATCCGCTTGCCAGCGGTGCTGGCTCTGCGTCACGATCTGCCGGATTTCGGTTCGGTTCTGGCAAGAACCGACCGCGACGGACAACTGATCGCCATGAACCGCCCCTGTGGCTCCGCGACCCGACCGATCCCGGATGCGCCTCCGGTGACGACGACGGCATCCTTCAGGCTGTCAAGGTGAGCGGCTTAAAGCGGTTCAAGTCTTAACGGAATCAGAATTCAAACCAAAAGTGTTCGAATTCTGATGCTTGATGTTTCAACGAAGACTTGAACCGCTCTCGCAAGAGGTGTCATGGCGTGATCCTTCCTGGAGGTGGCTACAAATCCCGCATCGGTGTTGGGGCCTGTCCCGTCCAACCGGGGCGGCACATCAACAGTCCGACCGAGTCCGGTGCAGCCGCAAGGTGTTCAGCGTGCATACCCAGGGTCGCGGTCGAGATGAAGTTGACGTCGAATTCGGGCCCGCCAAACGCGCAGGCCGTCACCTGGGCTGAACGAACCGCTATCCGTGCAGGGATTGCGCCGTCCTTGTCCAGTCGCACGACCGAACCACCCCCCAAGGGCCGACCCACAGACCGCCTTCGGTGTCACGGGCCCTGCCATCCGGCAGGCCCTCGTCTGGCGAAAAGCAGCGCAGGACAGTGCCCTGCCCAAGCGTGCCATCCGGCTGAAGGCCATGGCGCAGGATCCTGCGGCCAAGCGTGTCGCAGTGGAAAAGCGACCGCTGGTCCGTCGCGAAAGCCCGGCCGTTCGACGCAATCATGCCAGTGATGGCCGCCGCGGGATCAGAGGGGCAATGCCGGCATTGCGCGCCCAAAGGCGCAATGACCACGTCATCCATGGTGCAAAACCACAGCCTGCCCATGTGGTGCACAGGCCCCGTCATTGACGCGGACGCCTTCCCGGCCGAACTTGGTGATATGGGTTGGCTCTTCGATATCAGGACCGAAAAGCACAATCTCGCGTTCGATCACAAGGACGAGCTTGCCGCAAGTGTGGAGCGCCACAAACCCGGGGCGTCCCCGGCAGTGTTCGCAGGCTGTTCAGGCCCGAGGCAGGCTCATGGCGGTGCAATATTTGCCCCTCGCTATCGATCCACTCACAGGCAGCCGCGCCCTGCGTCCCACAGCGGACCTTCGCCAAGGATCGACCCGTGCCCGGTCAGACAGGTGGGCAAGACCAAGGCCCCGCCTTCAAAGCCCTGCAACACCGGAACATCGCCACCGACCAGCAGTGTTGCCCCTTCGTGACGAGCAAGACCAAGATAGCACAGCACCCTAACCCGGTAGGAGCGGCGGACCAGCAGGCCGAGTTGTGTCGCCTCGACCATCGGGTCGCCCAACCGGATGGCTCGGGTCGGTGAGGTTGCAGATCGAGTTGATGCCCCATTCGACCGGAATGCCGTTTTGCTTGCGCTCGTGCTGCAGGGTCGGCGGGTTCACAAGGTCGGGCATGAGGTCAGGAAAATTCGGCAGCCTCGACGTATCCCACGCCTCGAACATGCCCGCATCACGACGCGCCGGAATCTGTCCGTGGTCGGCGTGCATGACATCTGGACGGAACCCGCCGGCGATCTTCTGCCAGGTCTCCTCCAGGTCAGAGAAGATCGGGATGTCGGGGGCAGCCCCGTGCTTTTCGGTTTGGGGCTGGAACAGGTCCGGCACTTTCTATCCGGTCCAGTCCATTACGGTCAGGCAGGCGCCTTGGGCCTGTGCCGGGCGTATAAGCCCCCCCGGCCCCGACAGCCACAAGGCCAAGCGCCGAGGCGCGGGCCACAAGCTGGCGGAGGTTCATGCGGCCAGTGCCCATCGCGTAGGCCTTCCCGTGGGTATTGTCCGTCTGGCTGTCGGTCAGCCGTAGCTG
The DNA here is from genome assembly GCA_031371185.1 of Paracoccaceae bacterium. Taxonomy (GTDB): domain Bacteria; phylum Pseudomonadota; class Alphaproteobacteria; order Rhodobacterales; family Rhodobacteraceae; genus CAIYZT01. The sequence continues at coordinate 2,127 of JANMJC010000234.1, forward strand.
CGGATGTGGGGAAACTCGGGCTCTTCGCGGGTGATCACCTCGACCAGCGCCGACCGGCCGTCCTGCGTCGACCGGATCGCGCGCATCAAGGCGGGCTCAAGATCGGCAACCTTTTCCACCCGCTCGCCCGCAACACCCAGTGCCAGCGCCACATCGGCGTAGCGCCCGGTCTGCAGGTTGATGCCGTGGGTCTTGGTTGCAACCGGGTGGTGGCGCGTGTAGCCGCCCATGCGGCCGTTGTTGAACACGATCGTCAGCACCGGGATGTTCTCGCGCACCCCCGTCTCGACATCCATCCCGACCATCCCAAAGCTGCTGTCTCCCATGAAGTTGACGCAAGTCCAGTCGGGTTTCGCGAGCTTCGCGCCCATCGCCAGCCCAAGCCCGCTGCCCAGCGGCGTGGACTTGCCCCAGCCGAGATAGCCATAGGGCGTCAGCGCATCAAAGAACGGGACCACCTGATCGCGCGGATTGCCGCTGTCATGCGTCACCACCATTTTCGAGCGGTCGCCAACCTTCATCAGGGCGCCGATGACGCGGTAGGGGCTGATCGGTTCGGCGTCCGTCGTCAGGCGGCTGCCCCACTTCGCCATGAACGCGGCCCGTTGTGCGGCGACCAGCCTGGCTGCGGGGGTCGAGGCGAAATCGCCGTGGCGCGGCTCGGCTTCTGCCGCGTCTGCAAGCTGGGCCAGGATCAGGTCAAGATCGCCGCTGATCAGATGCTCCACCGGATAGCTCTGGCTGAGGTCATCGGGATCGCGCACGATCTGGATCACGCGCTTGGCGGCCGGGACGTGGCTGGTGTAGTGGCTGCGGGTCAGCGTGGTGCCGATCGACACGATCAGATCGGCGGCCGCAAGGTGGGCGTCCGACATCGGGGTGGACGAATGCCCCCCGGTCCCCAAGGCCAGGGCATGGTCCTCGGGGAAAGCGCTTTTTCCCGCCAGGGTGGTCATCACCGGCACAGCCATCGCCTCGGCGAACCGGCGCAGGTCGGCCCAGGCACCCGCCTGCAGCACCCCGCGACCGACCATCAGCATCGGCGACGTCGCGTCCGCAAGCGCGCGGATCACGGTCTGGACCTCGTCCGGGGCGGCCATTGTGCGGCCGATCCGCACCGAGGTATAGCCGTCCATCCCGCCCGGCGCTTCGGCCTTCATCAGATCGTCCGGGATCTCAAGGATCACCGGCCCGCCACGGCCAGATCGCAGCGCCCCGAAGGCACGCGAGAACATCAGCGCGGCGCGGTGCGGGTGGTTGACCAGCATCGTGGCCTTCGCAATCCCGCGCATCTGTTGATGCGAGGCGAAGTTCGGCACCACGCCCGCATCGTTGCTGTCATAACCGCCCGGGATCACCAGGATCGGGACCGAGTCCGAGAACGCCTGCGCGATGGCGCCAAATGACGCCTCTGCCCCCGGCCCGTATTGCACACCCGTCACACCAAAGGCACGGCCGGCGCTCATCCGGCTGAACCCGTCGGCGATGTTCACGGCAACCCGTTCGGTCCGCGCCATGATCGGGCGGATGCCCAGGCTGGCGGCGCTGTCGAACACCTGGTTGAACGGGAAGCCGGTGATGAAAGTCACCCCTTCCTTCTGCAGGGCCGCAGCGGCGACATCCATGACTCTCATGCGGGCATTCCTTCGGTGATGGCCGCGAACTTGCGGGCCAGGGCATTCAGTTTGCGGGTGAATTCGGGGCTGCGCAGGACGTCCGCATTCACCACCTTGTGCGGAATGCGCCCGGCCAGAAGGTCAAGGACCGCCGCGACGTTCTGCGCGGCCAGGTCTTCGTCCAGTTCCTCGGTCCAGTTCAGCGCATGGGCCGACAGGATGATGTTGTCGGTGGACAGAAGCGGATGGCCCAGCGGCAAAGGTTCGGGGTCGAACACGTCCAGCGCCGCGCCCGACAGGTGGCCCGACGACACCGCCGCCACCAGCGCATCCTGATCGACGATCCCGCCGCGCGCGGTGTTGATCAGCGCGGCCCCGGGCTTCATCAGGGCAAGACGGTCGGCACTGAACAGATGCCGGGTTTCCGGTGTCAGCGGGCAATGGATCGAGATGTAGTCCGACAGGGCCAGGACCTGTTCAAGATCGGCCCGTTCGATCCCGCGCGCCTTGGCATCCGCCTCCGACAACGCCGGATCGAAGGCGATCACCCGCAGGCCCAGCGGTTGCACCAGCAAGGCCAGGTCCGACCCGATGTTGCCGCAGCCGACCAGCCCCAGCACGCGGCCCGTCAGGTTGCGGCCGCGCATTTCGGTGCGGCGGTGCCAGGCCCCGGGGCCAGCCCGCGTCAGCCGGTCCTTCTCGACCAGCCGGGTGGCCAGCGCCAGCATCAGCGTCAGGGCAGCCACGGCGGTCGGCCGACGCACGGCCTCGGCCGGGACGACGACGGCGACCCCCGCGACTGTGCAGGCGGCAAGATCCACATCCTCGCACCCGACACCGACCCGGACGATCCCGGTCAAAGCGTCGGCGCCGTCAAGGCTTTCCCGCGTCACGGCCCCCATCAAGGGAACCGAGATCAGGACGTCGATCCCGGCCAGCCCGGTGGCAGTCAGGACGCTGCCTCCCGGGATACGGCGCAGGTCCGCCGCCGGGCTCTGGCGCAAGGCCCCAAGGTCATAACCCGGAAACGACAGCGACCCATCTGCAAAAAGAAAGTCGTCCGTCAATCCGATCTGGCATTTTCCGGTCACGCGCCACCTCACTGCGGACTGCGGACATGGACGCCCGCCGTCATGCTTTCAGTGCCTAGTCCGTCAGACGACAATGTGGATCGGAATTTGATCCTTGTCCTATACTGTCGGATCAACAAAGTCCTTCGGGTCCCAGAAAGCCTGCATCCGGGAAATCAGCGGCACCCTCGTCAGACGAAAGACATCAATGCCTTCGTATTCGATCACCTTGCCGTCCTTGCGATCTGCCACCCCTTGCCAGCGGCAGGCAACCTCGTTTCCCTGCCAGTAAAGCGGACTGGTCCTAAGGGTCAGGGCTGAAAGGTCGTCATAGATCGCACTGAAATAGGCCCGGATCTGCGCCCGTCCCATCGCATGGGGCGACGTGGGGTCGATGACCACGGCGCGGGGCGAAAAGCAGGCGGTGATCTGGTCCAGATCACGCGTCTGGCAGGCGGCAAGATAGCGGGTCAGCAGGGCCTCGGCAGCGGGGCGGTCAACCATCGTCATCCATCCATCAGGATATCTGAGGCAGATGTTGTCCCGCGGACGCACACGCTCCAGTCTGGCGTGACCTTGGTCCGAGATTGTCGGACGGATTCGGGCCCTAATGCTGGTGAATGGTCGCACACTCTTTTGCAAGCTTCTGACCATGCTCGGCCAACCGCTGCCGGGTCAGCCGCGCAGAGGGTCCCCAGATCGCCAGCGACCCGACCACCAGTCCGCCCCGGGAGAAGACGGGTGCTGCGACGGCACTTGCGCCGATCTCTTCCTCGGCGGCCGAGATCGCATAGCCAAGGCCCCGGATGCGCAGACATTCCTCGTCGAGTTGGGTCGCTGTCAGGATTGTCCGGCTGGTAAACCTTTCCAACCGCAACCGCTGAATGATCGTCGCGCGCTCTTCGTCGGACTGGAAGGCGAGAATGGCCTTGCCCAGGGCTGAAGCGTGATACGGCGCATATTGCCCCTGGAACCGGCTGCCGCGCACGCCGTAAGTGCCCTCGACCGTGCTGGCGACAAGGCAACTGTCATTGCCGGGAATGGCAAGGCTGAGGCTTTCGCGGAACTGCCAGACCAGCCGCAGCATCAGTGGCCGCACCAGCGTCACGATATCAAGGTTGCGCTCGGCGTTGCGCGCAAGCTCGAACGTGCGCCGCCCGATCCGATAGGTTTGCGTCTCACGGGTATGGTCGCAATAGCCAAGGGCGACCAGCGTCTTCAGCAGGGAAAACACGGTGTTCTTGTGCAGCCCGCACTTTGCGGCGATGTCGGTCAGCCGGACGCCAGCCTCGTTGGCGCGCGCAATGACATCCAGAATGGCGTCCATTCGTTCCAGCGACTGGATCCGCCCTGATGGTCGACTGGACAATGCCATGGGCACCTTTCCGGCGGTTGCCAAGCTGGTCCGAAGGCAGCCCCGCCTTTCGAACCTAGCACGCAGTCCACCACACACAGCGGGTTCGGGTCAATCGAACGATAATGTCGGATTGCGGGTGGAAGCACCTTCGCGCCCCGGGCCGTCCGGCGTTTCGTCAATTGAGCGGGTGCGAGACACCCGTCTTTGACCATCTGGAGCGGAGAGGGAGATGCCACGACCCCTCTCGTCCTAAGGACGGATGTCCAGGGGTGCCTTTTGTCTGTGCTCTTGTCTGTGCTCTGGCGCGGCAATCGCGCAAGGATTTCCGGAAGGTCATGACCTGCGACAGGAGCGCCAGCCTTGTCACCGATCCGGCGCGGACCGTGACCAACGCCGACCTTCCGCACGACAACGCCGCCGCTGGCCCGTTGGTCGTCATTGACACAACAACGTCACCGTGTCGCCCTTTCAGGCCTGGCCGTTTGCGCAATCCGCCGATGGTCGTGAATGGACCTTCGTCCTGAAGGATGGCGTGTCCTTTCAGGACCGTGCGCCGCTGACCTCGGCCGATGTGGACATGCCTGGCGGCGGCTTCTGGACCCGGCCACTGCCTCGCCCGCCGCGTCGGAACCGGGGATGATCTCCGCTGACGGCCTCACCGCGCGCGAAGCGCCGACAATCGAGTTCCGCAGCGCCATGGTACAGAGGGTGACCCCGGGCTTCGGCGTGCCGGGCAACGACAATCCGGTTCCGCCGACCAGTCCGCTTGCCATATCCGACCAGCCCCAGCCGCGCGATACCGACCGCGCCCTGCTGGCCGAGGCGGGCCATGAGGACGGCCTTGCGGTAGTTGCCGCCGTGGTCCGACAGTATTAGCCGCCTGCGCTGTCATCATTCGCAAGCCGAACCTTCCAGGATGCTGTCCCTGCCGCACCGGGGCCGCCCCGATCCTTTTGCCGACGCGCTTTGGAAACAGGACCCTCAACCGAAGAAGATTTTTCTTGCGATTACGCGATACAAACGTTTGTATTGGCAGAAGGGTGAATCGGGCCAGTGTTCGCTCGCCCGCAACCAAAGGGAGGATTGCATGAACCGAACCCTGTTCCACCGCGCGACGGCAGGCGGCGCGCTGACGCTTGTGGCCGCTTTCGCCGCCCTGCCGCTGGCCGCGCAGGAATGTCTGGGCACAGCCGAGGCGCTGACCCTCAGCGTCGAGCAGGCCGCCGACATTTCCGCGCGCGGGCTGACCTTCGGCTTTCTGACGAACAACATTTCGGACGATTTCAGCCGCACCCTCGCTGCCGGCGGTGAGGCGCGCGCGGCCGAGCTTGGGGTGACGCTGGTCGTCAACAGCGCCGACTTTGACGCCAACACCCAACTGTCGCAGTTCGATGCGCTGGTCCAGCAGCAGGTCGCGGGCATCTTCCTGACGGCGGTGGATGCGGGCTCGATCGGCCAGGGCGTGCTGCGCGCGAACGAGGCCGGGATTCCCGTGTTCATCGTCGGCGGCGCCCCCGCACGCGGCGAGGTCATCAGCGTGATGAACGCATCAAGCTATCAGGGCAGCTTTGATGCGGGTGACGCGCTGATGAAGAAGATCAACAAGCCCAACGCCAAGATTGCCATCCTTGGCATCCCCTTTGCCCTGCAGACGATCCGCGACCGCGAAAAGGGCATCCTCGACGCGGTCGGGGCCAACGGCGGGCAGGTCATCAGCCTGCAGTCGGATTTCAGCCAGGACAAGCTTCTGGAACTTGCGACCAACGTGATACAGGCCAACCCCGATCTGGACGGCATCTTTGCCACCTGGTCGCTGGCCGTCACCGCCGCGACCGAGGCGGTCAAACAGTCCGGCAAGGCGATCCCGATCGCGGGCTATGACAGCGAGGCCCCGGGCTACAAGGAACTCGCCTCGGGTACCACCAACATCGTGGCGCTGTCGGGTCAGCAGGCGGCGGCGCAGGGTCATGCGGCGATCGACGGTCTGGCACAGGCCATTCTTGGCGCCGACCTGTGCGACGAGATCATCACCCCGAACCTTCTGGTGACCGCCGACAACTACGCCGAGATGTGGGAGATGCAATACCCCGGCGCGGCAAAGCCCTGGTAGGAAGCAGGGGGGGTGGCCCGTCGGCCGCCCCCCGCCTTGCCATGACACCAATCCTGCGCCTTCAGGCCATCAGCAAGTCCTTCCCCGGCGTGCGGGCGCTGACCGATGTCAGCCTCGACCTTCGCGCCGGCGAAGTGCATGCCGTCATGGGTGAAAACGGGGCGGGGAAATCCACCCTGATGAAGATCGCCGCCGGCATCCACCGCCCGGACGGTGGCCGGATCGAGGTCGCCGGGCACGAGACTCGCCTTTCCAGCCCGGCCGATGCGACGGCACTGGGCGTTCTGACGGTGTTTCAGGAACTGACCGTCCTACCAAACCTGGACGTCGACGCGAACCTGATGATCGGGCGCGAGCCTTCACGCGCAGGCGGATGGTGGCTTGACCGTCCCGCGATGCGACGGCAGGCCCAGGCCGCGCTGGACGACCTTGGCATCCCGCTTCGCGCCGACACCCCGGCAAGCGCGCTGTCCGCCGGTCGGCGCCAGATGCTGGAAATCGCCCGCGCCGCTGCCCGCCGCCCGCGGGTTCTGGTGCTGGATGAACCGACCTCCAGCCTGGGCCGACAAGAGGAGGAAGTGCTTTTCGCCCCTCATCGTGCGGCTGAAGGCGGCCGGGGTGGGGATTCTGTACATCACACACCGGATGTCCGAGGTGTTCCGGCTGGCCGACCGCATCACTGTCTTGCGCGACGGCCGCCATGTGCTGACCGAGGACAGCGTCCGGTTGACCCGCAGCGACCTGATCCGCGCCATGGTGGGCCGCACGGTCGAAGAAAGCCACCCGCGCATGGACATCGGCACCCTGCCCGTCGCGCTGTCGGTCCGTGACCTTGCCCGCCTGCCTGCCGTGCGGGGGGTGTCACTGGATTTGCACGCGGGTGAAGTGCTGGGGGTGGCCGGGCTCATGGGCGCAGGGCGCAGCGAACTCGCGCGGCTGATCGCCGGGGCGGACCGTCCCACGGGCGGCACGATGACGCTTGACGGGCAGCCCTTTGCGCCGCGTGACGTGGCGGCGGCCATCCGCGCGGGCGTGGTCTACCTGTCCGAGGACCGCAAGACCCTGGGCCTGCACCTGTCGTTGTCGGTGGCCGACAACATCACCCTGCCCGGCCTGTCTCGCCTGTCTCGCGCGGGAATGGTCGCGCCGCAGCGGCTGTCGGCGCTGGCGAAGGACTGGATGGCGCGTCGTGGCGTCAGGGCAGCCGCGCCCGATGTTGCGGTCGAGACGCTTTCCGGCGGCAACCAGCAGAAGGTCGCGCTGGCCAAATGGCTATCGCTTGACCCCAGGGTGATCCTGCTGGATGAGCCGACGCGCGGCGTCGACGTCGGCGCCAAGGCCGAGATCCATGGCCTGATCCGTCGCCTTGCCGCCGAAGGTGCCGCTGTTCTGGTCATTTCCTCCGAACTGCCCGAGGTTCTTGCCCTGTCCGACCGCATTGCGGTCATGGCGGGAGGTCGCCTGGCCCGGATCGTGCCGGCCCGGGGCGCGACTGAAGAGTCGCTCCTGACGCTCGCCTTTGCCGAAGACGGGGCCAGCCCATGACCGCACGTCGCACGGCCCACCTTCTTCGCGACCTGATGCCCTGGCTGGGGCTTCTGGCGCTGGTCCTCTTCTTTGCGTTTTCCAGCGAGTATTTCCTGAACCTGCGCAATTTCCAGCGCCTTGCGACCGACAGCGCCGCGCTGATGCTGGTGGCGTTCGGGATGACGCTGGTCATTCTGGTGGGCGAGATCGACCTCTCTGTCGGCGCGGTCGCATCCTTGCTGGCCGTGGTGCTGGCCCAGATCATGGCGCAGGGGGTGGACTGGCCGCTTGCTGTGCTTGCGGTCCTGGTCCTCGGGACACTGATCGGGTTGTTCAACGGGTTCGTCACTGTGATCGGGCAGATCCCGTCCTTCATCGTCACGCTGGGGGTGCTGGCGATCGCCACGGGGCTGGCCTACATCCTGACCGGCGCAATTTCGGTGGCGATCCTTGACGGCGCATTCCTTGACCTGTTCTATTCGGTCCGTTTCCTTGGCCTGCCGGTGCCGCTCTGGATTGTCGCGGGGTGTTTTCTTGCCTGTCTTGTCGGCCTGAGCCGCAGCGTCGCAGGGCGTGAGTTGTTCGCGGTTGGGGCAAACCCCGCGGCGGCGCGGCTTTCCGGGGTGCCGGTTGCGCGGCGCAAGATCATGGTCTTTGCCATCATGGGACTTCTGGTCGGACAGGCGGCCGTGCTGTCGGCGGCGCGGCTTGGGTCGGGCGCGCCCGATTCTAGCCCGACGCTGACGCTTGATGCCATCGCCGCCGTCATCATCGGTGGCGCCAGCCTGTTCGGCGGCCGGGCCAGCGTGACGCGCACCCTTTTGGGCGCCGCGCTGATCGCGGTCCTGAACAATGGCATGGTATTGTTGAACATCTCGGTTGACGCGCAGTTCATCGTGAAGGGCCTGATCATCCTGCTTGCGGTCGTGCTTGAACGTCTCGCCTCGGGGAGGCGGGCATGATCCAACGGCTGCGCCTGGCCGACAACGGCATCTATCTTGCCTTTGCGCTGGTCGTGCTGGCGCTGATGCTTCTGTCGCCGGCCTTTCGCGCGCCCGAGAACCTGGCGAACATCGGCCGGCAGATCGCGGTGCTGGGGATCGCGTCCTTTGCGATGACCTTCATCATCCTGGCTGCCGAGATCGACCTGTCGGTCGGTGCCGTCGCCAGTGCTGCCGGAGTGGTGGGCGCACTGGCGCTGGCGGCAGGCTGGGGGATCTGGGCGGTTCCGGTCGGGCTGGCGGTCGGTCGGGGCGGCCTTCGGCCTGATGAACGGGCTTCTGACGGTGCATGCCGGCGTGCCCTCGTTCATCGCAACGCTGGTGTCCTTCTTCATCGCCCAAGGCGTCGGGCTGACGTTGACGGGCGGGCAGACCATCCTGTTTGACGCCGAAACCTTCCGCGCCGCCTTTGCCACCGGCGAGGTCGCGGGACTGCGGTCGGCGGTGGTCTGGCTGGTTGCCGTGTTTGCCGCCGCGTGGTGGCTATTGCACCGGACCCGGTTTGGCGCGCATGTTTTTGCGATGGGCGGCAGTCAGGCGCAGGCGCGCATGCTCGGCCTGCCGGTCGACCGGATGAAGATACTCATATTTACCGGGGCAGGAGCGCTGATGGGCATGGTCGGGCTGATCCTGATCGCCCGGATCGGCAACGCCCGCGCCGATGGGGCCATCGGGCTGGAGTTCGACGCCATCGCCGCCGTGGTGATCGGCGGCACTGCGCTGGGCGGCGGCACCGGCAGCATGATGCGCACGATGGTCGGCGTTCTTTTCATCGGCGTCCTGAACAACGGGCTGGCGATCCTGAACGTCGATTTCAACAGCCAGCAGGTGATCAAGGGCGTGCTGGTGATCGCGGTCGTCCTGATCGACCGCTGGATCCGGGGAGGCGCGCGATGACCCTGACGACCGGCCCGCTGAAGCGTCTGGCCACTGGCCTTGGCTTTACCGAAGGGCCGTGCTGGCTGGCGGACCACCAGATGCTTCTGTTCACCGATATCCCGGCAAACATGATCCTGTGCTGGTCCGAAACGGCGGGCCTGCGGCCCTGGGCCACAAACGCGCATTTCGCGATCGGGCTCGCCCGGGCCCGCGACAGCCGGGTGCTGGCCTGCGAGCATTCGACCCGCAGCCTTGCCGCCTGGACGCTGGATGCGCGGGGCTTGCCCGCGTCGCGTCAGGTCTTGGCGCGCGGCTGGCGGGGGCAGGTGCTCAATTCGACCAATGACGTGATCTGCGCCCGGGACGGCACGATCCTTTTTACCGACCCGCCCTTTGGCGTCAGGGCGGAAGGCGGGCAGCTTTACGGCTACCAGCAGGCGATGGAATTGCCCTTCTGCGGCGTCTTTCGCGTCGGTATCGATGCGGACAGCCTGGTGCCGATGGTCACCGACATCTACCGGCCGAACGGGCTGTGCCTGTCGCCGGATGAAGGGGTGCTGTACGTCTCGGATTCGTCGGACCGGCATCACAAGGTCCTGGCGATGGATCTGGGTCCGGACTTGACGCCCGGCCCGCTGCGCGATTTTGCGGTCATGCCGGTCGGGGTGCCCGACGGGATGCGGGTGGATGCGGCGGGCAACCTTTGGATCGCGGGCGGCGACGGGGTGCATGTCCACGCGCCCGACGGTCGCGCGATCGGCCATGTGCCCGTGCCCGAGATGGTCACCAACATCGACTTCGGCGGGCCGGACCTGAGCCAGTTGTACATCACCGCGGTGTCATCTTTGTACCGGGCCCAAACCACCACGCGCTGCGGCCGCGCCTGACGGCCTTACCCAAGCGCCGGGAAAACGGCGGCAAATCCGCGGCTGCGCTGTCGCGGACAAAGACCGGGCATTCACCCCAGGGACAGTCCACCGTCGCCTCGCCCTCACACCGGGCGCCGGACCAGACATGGCGCCAGACCTCGCCCTTCGGCAGGCTGACCGTCATCCGCGACAGGCCGGGGTCAAGCACCGGCGCAACCATGAGATCCGGGCCAAGCATGTAGGCCCGCCCCTCGCCATGAAGCGCAGGGTCGGCGAAATGGTAGAACAGCGGCGCCATCACCGGATCGCCGGTCAGGGCATATTGCGCGAAGACCCGTTCCAGATAGGGGCGCAATCCCTCGCGCACCGCCAAAAGGCGGGTCAGGACCGCCTCGACCTCGGGGCCATAGGACCAGACCTCGTTCGGCCCGCCGGTGTTGGTGAAGATCTTGAACGTTTCCTGCCCGTAGGTGACCTGATCTTCCGCGTTCGGGATCGGCACGCCGTCCGGCACGCGGAACCCGTGCAGCCGGCAGATCGGCGAGAAGACCCCGAACTCGAACCAGCGCACCAGCAATTCACGGAAGGCGGGGCTGCCACCATGGCCGTCGTAGAAACCGCCGATGTCGGTCGTCCACCACCCCATCCCGGCCATGCCCGAATGCAGGCCGGCGGGGATCTGCGCGCGGAACCAGTCCCAGTCCGACCAGACGTCGCCCGACCACAGGATCACCCCATGCCGCTGCGACCCGGCCCAGGCCGACCGGCACAAAAGCACTCCGTCACGCCCGGCCGCCCGCAGCCCTTCGCGGTAGCGCTGTTCGTGCAGCAGGGGATAGGCGCACAGCATCTCGGCCCCGTTGCCAAGCGCGGTACGGACGTGTTCGGGATGGGTCGGGCGCATCTCGGGCTCGCAAGCGTCCAGCCAGAAATGGTCGAAGCCCTGCGCCACATAGTTGCGCGCGATGCAGTCCCAGTGGAAATCCCGCGCCTTGGGATTGAAGGCGTCGTAATAGGTGAAGAACCCCGGCCCGAACGGGTCCTTGTCGGGAAAGGGAATGACCACGGGCACCCCGCGTTCGGCGGTCAGAAGAAGCCCCTCTTCGGTCATCGCCTTGTAGTTTTCGGAGCTTGCCGAGACGGTGGGCCAGACCGACACCATCACTTCGACCCCCATCTCGCGCAACTCGCGGACAAGGCCGGAGGGGTCGGGCCATTCGCCGGGGTGGAACTTCCACTCGCCCTGCCGGGTCCAGTGGAAGAAGTCGATCACGATGCAGGACAGGGGCAGCTCGCGGCGGTGATACTCCCGCGCGACCTCCAGCAACTCGGCCTGGTTGCGGTAGCGCAGCTTGCACTGCCAGAACCCCAGTGCCCAGTCGGGGATCGCCGGCGAATGCCCGGTGGCATCGGCATAGGCCCGCACGATCGCGGAAGGGCTGTCGCCGGCGACGATCCAGTAGTCCAGCCCGCCGGTCGCGTCGGCCGTCCAGCGGGTGATGTTGGTGGCAAATTCGGCCCTGCCCGTGGCAGGATTGTTCCACAAGAACCCATAGCCGCGCGAAGAGACCACAAAGGGGATCACCACATGCGCGTTCTGCTGCATCAGCGTGGTCGATGTGCCTTTCAGGTCCATCCGCCCGTGCTGCGGCTGGCCCAGACCCCACAGCGCCTCGCCCTCTGCGGCGGCGAAATGCGCCTCCAGCCGCCACGATCCGCTGGCCAGAGCCTTGAAGTTGCGGGTCTTCGGGCCTGCGAAATGGGGCCGCGTCTCGGCCAGAAGCTCCGCGCCCGTATCGGCCCGGACGTGGCGCAGGATCACCTCGCGCTTGACGTCGGCGCCGTAACGTTCCTTGATCCGCGCCTCGGTGCGAATGCGGCCGTGGGTGATGCTGGCCCGATCACCGTCGATCACCACCTGACCGCGCGCGGGCGCGACCGGCAGCAGCGCATCGACATGCGGCACGGCCAGCGTCAGCCCCGGCCTGCTGCGCACCCGCAGGCCATCGGCCCCCCAGGGCTCCACGCGCCCCACCTCGCCCCCGAAGCACCAGACCAAGGCGCCGCCGTCATCCTGAAACGTCATCTGTCACCCGATGGAAAGATAGCCGCCGTCCAGAATGACGGCCGTGCCCGACATGTAATCCGCCTCGTCCGAGGCGACGAAGGCCACCAGCGCCGCCACCTCTTCGGGTGCGGCGGCGCGGGCTGCAGGGATGGCGGCGATCACGCCTGCCATCACGTCGTCCGATATGCCCTTGATCGCCTCGGTCGCGACAAGGCCCGGCGCGATGGCGACCGCGCGGATCAGGGGCGCGTGATCCACGGCAAGCGAGCGGGTCAGCGCCAGCACCGCGCCCTTTGTCGCCTGATAGGCGGAAAAGCCACGCTCGCCGACAAAGCTTTGCACAGAGGCAGTGTTGACGATCACCCCCGCCCCGCCCTGCGCGCGCATCTGTTCGACCGCCACCTTCGCGCCCATCCAGTAGCCACGGATGCCGACGGCGGTGATGCGGTCGAATTCGTCCAGAGTCTGCTCGTGGATCGGCTTGAAGACGGCCGAAAAGGCATTGTTGTGCCAGATGTCGATGCGGCCGAACCGGTCCACCGTCGCGCGCGCCAGAGCCTGCACAGCCTCAGGGTCAGCCATGTCGGTCCGGCGGAAGGCGCAACCGAGGGCCTCGGCCACCGCCGCGCCCCTGGGGTCGATGTCGGCTAGCATCACGCTTGCGCCTTCAGCCGCCATCCGTGCGGCGCAGGCGAGACCGATGCCTTGCGCCCCGCCGGTCACGACGTAGACCCGCCCCGCGTGGCGACCCGGCACCGGGAACAACCGGGCGGTCATGCGGCCCCCGGCAGGATCACATGTTCCTCGGTCACCAGAAACTCCAGCCCGGCGGCAAAAGCGGCGACATCCGTTCCGGCCTGCAGTCCTTCTGGCGATGCCAGACCAGCCTCCATCGCGGTGCGGCTGTCGAACCAGATCTCGGCGGATCCGTCATAGGGGGCTGCGGTCAAGGTGCCGGGGTCGCCTGCAATGTTGATCCGGTACCCCCGCATCCCCGGAATCGCCGCGGCTAGCGGCGCGTGAACGCCCAGCCAGTAGGCCGCGAACTCTGCTTCCGACATCTCCGCGTGCTTGCGCACCAGGACCACCAGCTTGATCATTCCGTTCCCGCGTGAAGGCGTTCGGTCATGCCGCGAACTCAAGACGATTCAGGCGTGGACGTCAATACAAACGTTTGTATGCAGCAGCACGGAGTGGTTGCACGAGGGGCAGGCACGGCTATTGTGGCGAACGGACAAGAGGAGCGGCAATGGCGGTTCGCATCGGGCTGAAGCACCTGGCAGAGCGTCTGGGGATGGACGTGTCCACCGTCAGCCGGGCGTTGCGCTTGGATCCGAGGGTGCGCCCTGAGACCACCGCTGCCGTGCAGGCGCTGGCGGCCGAACTTGGCTATCGGCCCAACGTCGCCGCACGGGTCCTGCGCGGGGGGCGGACCGGCCGGGTTGCGGTCCTGCTGTCGCCGCCGCAACAGCGCTTTGCCAGCCCGATCTTCCTTGAACTCCTCGCCACGCTGGACCAGCGCCTGCGCAACACCGGGCGTACGCTGGCCGTGTTCGCCGCCCAGACGCGAGAGGACGAGCCAGCCATCATCCGCTCGGTCGTCGAGGATCGCCTGGCCGACGCCATCATCATCGGCCGAACCCGGCAGGCGGACGGTCGGGTCAAGTATCTTCTTGATGCAGGCTTTCCCTTCGTCACCTTCGGCCGCACCGACTGGCCTGACCAGCACCCCTGGGTCGAGATCGACTATGCCCGTGCGGGGGAAATCGCGATCGACGCACTGGCTGGCTCCGATCCCGCTGCGATCCATGTCCTTTCTGCGCCGCAGGGTCTGCGCTTTGCCGACAACTATGTCAGCGGTGCGCTGGCGCAGATCGCGGCACTGGGCCTGCCCCACCCAACGATACACCGGATCGAGATGACCGAGGCGATGGGCGAAGCGACGGCAGGCCACATTCTTGCACAAGCCGGTCGGACGGCAATCGCCTGCGTGCAGGATTCGTTGGCATTCGGGGTCTATCGGGCCGCTGCAAGCGCGTCGGAACCGCTTGGCCGCCGTGTGTCGATCTTTGGCGGCCAAAACTTTCCCGGCGCCGAGCATACGGCGCCCCCGCTCTCGACATTCTCGACCGAGGATGCCCGCGTTGCGGACCTGTTGTCGACGGTGATGCTTGACCGGCTGGACGGTGATGGAACGGCGGCCCCGAATTCGCACGTCATTCAGCCCGTCGGTCTGTTGCGCACGTCGCACCTGATCTCCGGCTGAAGATTGCCCAGCCCGGGCGTGCCCCGGACCGATCCCGTGCCCCCGGTCAAAGCGTGCCCCCACCGACGACCAAGGCGGTGGCAAAGCGCTTCCGCCCGACGCCCTCGATCGGCTGGCCCCCGAACTGCGCCGGCAAGATGACGCCCGCCCTGCCCGCGCAGGCGCCCGAGATCAGACAGACACAGATCGGCGGCCGAGTTCATCGCGATCACGATCACAGTTGAAGACCTAGCGGTTCTGGTCTTGTGCGATACGGCCTGCCACGCCGGGCTCGGTCTGACCGGGCAGCCAGATACAGGCGAAGGCTTGGTTGCGCTGCGCGAGATCAGAAGTCATCGTTAACCTTCGGACTCGCATTTTGCTTCGTCACCAGCAGAAATTCCGCGGGATTGGTTGACCGATGGACCGAGCGGAAACGACCCTTTTTGGCCCCCCCGGGCGGTCGGGCATGGCCCTTTCGTGGGGCGGGTGGAAAGGCAAAAGGGAAAGGCGGCTTGCTGAAGGCCCGCCTCGCAGCAGATCCTTCAGAATCTGGCGGTCCACAGCCGGAACCGGCCCTGTCCGGTCATCTCGCGGATCAGGTCCCTGGACTGCATCAGGTCCAGATTGCGCTGCACCGCCGCCCGGCTGGCTCCGGTCTCGCGTTCGGCCATCGGGGCGGAAACCACCGGCCAGTCGGCAAAGACCCGCGCCAGCCGCGCCGGGGTTCGCCCGGAAAGACCGGCCAGTTGCGCCGCTGTCCGCGTCTGCCACGCCGCCACCCGGTCCAGATGCAGCAAGGCGGCCGCCGTCGCCGTCGCCGCGCCCTGCAGCCAGGACTGAAGGCGCAGATCGACCGGGCCCGAGGCGCGCAGACCCGCCCCCGCCGACAGGGCCAGCGGCACAAAGCCCGCGCCGCCGCCTGCGATGCGCGCGCCCAGAACCGCCGCCTCCAGATCGCGCGTCAGCCCGCCGGTGCCCGATGCCCGCCACAGATGAAACACCGCAGCCCCCCGCACCACCGGATGCAGGGCGCCGGACCGGGCCAGCACCGCCTCGACGCCGCGCAGGTCGGCGCCCGGCATTTCGGCCCCCCGGGAGCGACCCAGAAAGTCGGCAATCGTGGCGGCACCTTGGCCCGGTCCTTGCGGCTGGACCAGACGCCGCACTGACCACAGCAGCGCTGAAAGGGCCAGAGATTGATCCTGAACCCCCGTCAGCCGATCCTCGGCCGCAAGGATCAGACGGTCCAGCCCGACATGTTCGCCCGCCCACCAGCCCAGATCGGCAACCTCCATCAGCGCCAGTCGCCGAAGCCCCCCCGCCGAGCCCGCCCGCAGCCGTTCGCAAAGCTGGCCAAAGCCCTGGGCCACATCCGCCAGATCCGACGCCAGGGCCCCTTGTGCCCCGCGCCATTGCGCCAGATCCCCGAAAGGCGCACCCGGACCCCGGTCTTCGCGGTCGGGTGGCAGGTCTGGCCCATCGTCCTTGCGCGCATCGCCGTCATAGGGCCCCGGACCAAAGTCCAGCGCGTTGGGGTCGTCGTCGGACCAGGGGGGCGGATCAGGAATCATCGCCATTTCTAGGCCGGTTCCGCGCGGGAACAAAGCCGATTGCACCCGATCCTGCCAAGCGGATCTTGGTCACTCCGCCACCCGAAGCGAATTCTTCTTTCCTGAAAGGAAATTTTTTTGACAGGGATACGGAAGGCTGACTATCCTGCCCGGCGGACGGGGCCGCACGCCACCCGGAAATCTGACAGGGAGAATGCCATGACGAAACGGATCGCGGTGATTGGGGCGGGGCCGTCGGGGCTGGCCGTCTTGCGGGCCTTTCAATCCGCGAAACAGAATGGAGCCGAGATTCCCGAAGTGGTCTGTTTTGAAAAGCAAAGCAACTGGGGGGGCCTGTGGAACTATACCTGGCGCACCGGACTGGACGAACACGGAGAGCCGGTTCACGGTTCGATGTACCGCTACCTGTGGTCGAACGGACCAAAGGAAGGCCTTGAATTCGCGGACTATTCCTTTGAAGAGCATTTTGGCAAGCAGATCGGCAGCTATCCCCCGCGCGCCGTGTTGTTCGACTATATCGAAGGCCGGGTGAGAAAGGCGGGGGTGCGCGACTGGATCCGGTTTTCCACCACCATCCGCATGGTGCGCCATGATCAGGCGGCCGGAAAATTCACCGTCACCGTGCATGACCTGAAAAAGGACAGCATGTATGACGAGGTTTTCGACAATGTGATCGTTGCCTCGGGCCATTTTTCGGTGCCCAACGTGCCCGAATACCCCGGCTTCGACAGGTTCAACGGCCGCGTCCTGCACGCCCATGATTTCCGCGACGCGCGTGAGTTTACCGGCAAGGACCTCTTGCTGCTCGGCTCGTCCTATTCGGCCGAGGACGTGGGCTCGCAGTGCTGGAAATATGGCGCCAGGTCGATCACCGTGGCCTTCCGCAACGCGCCGATGGGCTTTGACTGGCCTGAAAACTGGAAGGAAGTGCCCAGGCTGGAGCGGGTGGACGAGGACACCGCCTATTTCGCCGATGGCACGTCAAAACGTGTGGATGCGATCATCCTGTGCACCGGCTACAAGCACCACTTCCCCTATCTGCCCGATGATCTGCGCCTGAAAACCGCCAACCGGCTTGCGGCCGCTGACCTCTACAAGGGGGTCGCCTATGTCCATAATCCGGCGCTGTTCTATATCGGTATGCAGGACCAGTGGTTTACCTTCAACATGTTCGACGCCCAGGCCTGGTGGGTGCGCGACGTGATCCTGGGCCGGATCGCGATTCCCGCCGACAAGGCGGCGCTTGTGAGGGACGTCATCGACCGCGTGGCGGCCGAGGATGCCGGCAAGGACGCCCATGACGCCATTCACTATCAGGGCGACTATGTGAAGGAACTGATCGCGGAAACCGACTATCCCAGCTTTGACGTCGATGGCGCCTGCGAGGCCTTCTTTGAATGGAAGCACCACAAGGGCGATGGGATCATGACCTTCCGCGACCATGCTTACCGCTCGGTCATCACTGGCACCATGGCGCCGACGCACCACACGCCGTGGCGGGATGCGCTGGAGGATTCGATGGAAAGCTACCTGCGCAACTGACCAGCGCCCTCGCGGCGCAAGAGGGCCTTTCAACCCCGGGGCGGTTTTTTCTGCCGACCCCGGGCAATGCCCGGCAAACCGCCCAACTACAGGAAACAAATTTTCGCAAAGTTAAAAATACTCTCGCCAGATCGCGATTGTCGTGCAAAGTTTGCGACATGACGCCGCAGAGCGTCGAGCGAAAAACAACGGGAGCAAGGGAAATGAGTGACCAAACAAGCTCGGGCCGGATGGTTCGTGCACTGGATTGGAAGGGCGCCTTCTGGGTCGCGGCCGGTGTGCCGCCGCTGGTGCTGTTCTCGATCGGCGGGATTGCGGGAACCACCGGAAAGCTGGCCTTTGTGGTCTGGATCATCTCGATGATCATGGGCTTTCTGCAAAGCTTCACCTATGCCGAAATGGCCGGCATGTTCGGCAACAAGTCGGGCGGCACCTCGGTTTACGGGGCAACCGCCTGGCTGCGCTATTCCAAGTTGATCGCGCCCCTGTCGGTCTGGTGCAACTGGTTCGCCTGGTCGCCGGTGCTGTCCCTGGGCTGTGCGATTGCGGCAGGCTACATCCTGAACGCGCTGTTCCCGATCCCCCTGGCCGAAAGCGCGCAAGTGGTTGACTGGATCACCGCCAATCTTGCCAGCTACACGGCCGAAACCCAAAGCGTGATCGACTATATGGCCGCCAATGCAGGCACCGCCCTGCCCGACGCCATCACCGCCGTCGCCACTGCCGACGGTGTTTCCGCCCTGACCCCGTGGTTCCGCTTGTTCGAGGCGGCAAGCCTGAACATCCCGGGGCTGGGCGTCCTGCACTTCAATTCGACCTTCATCATCGGCGTTCTGCTGATGCTGCTGATCCTGACCATCCAGCACCGCGGCATCGCGTCCACCGCCAAAGCGCAGAAGTGGCTGGCCATCATCGTTCTGGTGCCCTTGCTGCTGGTCGGTCTGGTGCCGATCTTTACCGGTGCCATCAACACGATGAACGTCACCAACCTTTTGCCGCCCACCGCCGCCTACTCGGGCGTTGACGGCACCTGGGACATCGGCGGCTGGACGCTTTTTCTGGGCGGTCTGTATATCGCGGCCTGGTCGACCTACGGCTTCGAGACCGCCGTCTGCTATACCTCGGAACTGAAAGACCCCAAGCGCGACACCTTCCGCGCCATCTTCTATTCGGGCCTGCGGTGCTGCGTGTTCTTTTTCATCATCCCGTTCAGCTTTCAGGGCGTTCTGGGGACAGAGGGAATGTTGGCCACCGGCATCGTTGACGGCACCGGCGTGGGCGAGGCCCTGGGCAACATGGTGGGGGGCGGCGCTGTCGTGACCCAGATTTTCGTGATCCTGATGATCGCGGCCCTGTTCATGGCGATCATGACCGCCATGGCCGGATCGTCTCGCACGCTCTACCAGGGCTCACGCGATGGCTGGTTGCCGAAATATCTAAGCGCGGTCAACGAAAAGGGCGTGCCGTCCAAGGCGATGTGGACCGACTTTGCCTTCAACGTGTTCCTGCTGGCGTTGGCCTCGGATGTGGGAGGATATTTCTATGTCCTTGCCATCTCGAACGTCGGCTACATCCTGTTCAACTTCCTGAACCTGAACGCCGGCTGGATCCACCGCATCGATTCGGGTCACATTGAACGCCCGTGGAAGGCGCCCAACTGGCTGATCGGGGTCAACACGATCCTGGCCTTTGTGAACGCGCTGTTTCTGGGGGCCGGGGCGAAGGTCTGGGGCTATTCCAACGCTTTGTGGTCGGGGCTGTTCTTTGCCGCGCTGATCATTCCGGTGTTCTGGTATCGCCACTACATGCAGGACGGCGGCAAGTTCCCGAAAGAGGCCTATGACGATCTGGGCCTGAAAGAGGGCGATCCGGGCGAGCGCAAGGCGGGCATGCTGCCCTATCTGACGCTGGTCGCGGGGGCGGCGCTGGTCTTGTGGGCCAACTGGTTCTTTGTCCTGCCGGGGTGAAGTAAAGTCTCTTGCCAAATTTGATTTAAATCGAATTTGGCCGCGCCTGCCTGCCCTCGGGCAGGCGCGATTCCGCGCCCACCCCAGTCAGGCGCGGCCAAATCCCGGAACCGTGGGGCCTGCTGATAGCCCCTTGCCCAAACGGCGTCCCGCCTATTGGGCAACGAAACGTAAAAACTCTCACCCAGAGAGTTTTTGTGCGTTTCGAAAAAGTACGATCCTTCAATGTCGTGTTCCCTGCCAAGAAAAATTCTTGCACTTCATTATTGCTTTCTGGCGACAACCCTTCCAGACTTGGCGAAAATCACCACTGTTCAGGGAATCCTCCAATGACCAATTCCTGGCGTTTTTCCAGCCTGATCGACCGTCACCGCGCCCTTGGGTCCGACCTTGAGGATTGGAGCGGCATGGGCACCGCATGGTCCTATTCCAAAGGCGATCCGGATGCGGAATACATGGCGATCCGCACCAGGGCCGGGCTGATGGATGTCTCGGGGTTGAAAAAGGTGCATGTCACCGGCCCTGCGGCCAGCCATGTCATCGAACGCGCCACGACGCGGAACATGGAAAAGCTGATGCCGGGCCGCGCGGTCTATGCCTGCATGCTGAACGATGCGGGCAAGTTCATCGACGACTGCGTGATCTACCGCTTCGGGCCGAACGCTTTCACCGTGGTCCATGGCTCTGGCGGCGCGCATGAACAACTGACCATGGCCGCCACGGGGCGCGACGTGTCGGTGCGCTTTGACGACAACCTGCACGATCTGTCGCTGCAGGGCCCGCTGGCGGTGGACTATCTGGAAAAGCACATCCCCGGCCTGCGCTCACTGGCCTATTTCAGCCACATGCCGACCAGCCTTTTCGGCAAGCCGATCACCCTGTCGCGCACCGGCTACACCGGCGAGCGCGGCTATGAGATCTTCTGCCGGGGCCAGGACGCCGGGATGATCTGGGACCGCATCCTGGAAGAAGGCGCTGCGATGGGCATCCTCCCCTGCCGGTTCACAACCTTGGACATGCTGCGCACCGAAAGCTATCTGCTGTTCTTCCCCTTCGACAATTCCGAGATGTATCCCTTTGAAAATGAGGGGCCCGGTGACACGCTGTGGGAGCTGGGGCTTGATTTCACCGTCTCGCCCGGCAAGACCGGTTTTCGCGGTGCCGAAGAGCATGCCCGCCTGAAAGGCCGCGAGCGGTTCAAGATATGGGGCCTGAAGATGGAAGGCACCAAGGTGCCGGGCAACGGTGCGCCGGTGTTCCGCGACGGCAAGAAGGTGGGTCTTGTGACCCAGGCCATGTATTCGCCGCTGAACAAGCACAACATCGCCATCGCGCGCCTGCCGGTCGATTGCGCCAACGACGGCACCGCGTTGGAAGTGCGTTGCGGCACCCATGGCCCGATCAAGGCCACCACGCATTCGATGCCCTTCTTCGATGTCGAAAAGAAGCGGCGGACGGCGAAGGACTGACAGGCCGCGCCGGGGGACAGCGCGCGGGTGGATATTTTTAGACAGATGAATGGGCAAGGTGCGGCGCTGAATGACAAAGACCGAGTTTCCCCCGTCAATCAAAAGCCGCCCGGTCTACAGCGTGCTGGAGCCGCGCCCGGGCGCGCGTCATCTGGTCGTGGCTGATGGCGAGGGGGCGGAGGCGGTTGCGGACCTTGTCGCCAGGGCCCCCGACCGGGCCGGGATGCTGCAAGCGCTGCACATTCTCTATACGCCCGGCCCGAATGGCACCGACCAGTTCGGCGTTCTTCAGGCCCTGGGCGCGTCACAGGTCTTTCGCGCGCCCACAATCCCGACGCTGTTGCCGCGCCTGATCCGGGTTCTGGCCGACGCCCGCATGGGTACGCAGTTCTATCTGGCGGGCACCGAGGGCCTTGTCGGGCAGGCCGAGCGCAACATCATGGCCACCGGGTTTCCCTTTGCCGACATCCAGAAGGAGCATCGCGGTTCAACGGTTCGCCGCGTGCAATGCGTTCATTGCAAGGGCATCACCGAAAACGTCGCGATCGATCCCTTCCCATGCAGTCATTGCGGGCTGCATCTGTTCGTGCGCGATCATTACTCGCGCCGGTTGGCGGCCTTTCAGGGCGTGAACATCGACGCCGAAGACCCGGGTCAGGTGCCTGCCCCGGTGGCGAGGTTCACATGAGCGGAGGTGCCAAACTGCGGGTGCGGGTGGCCGAAGTGGTGCCGGTCAACGATCTGATCAAGCGGTTCCGTTTCGAGCGGACCGATGGTGGCGCGATGCCCGCGTTTTCCGGCGGCGCCCATACGGTCGTCGAGATGGACGACCACGGCACCCGCCGCCTGAACCCCTATTCGCTGATGTCCGACCCAAGGGACCTTTCCGGCTATGAAATCTCGGTGCGTCGCGACGATGCGGGGCGGGGGGGGTCGTTGTTCCTGCACCACCATGTGCAGCCGGGAATGCAGATGGAAATCAGCTATCCGGTGAACCTGTTTCCGCTGGACAGCCGTGCGCGCAAACATCTGCTGATCGCGGGGGGCATCGGCATCACGCCCTTCCTGGCCCAGATCGCCCAGCTTGGCCATTTCGGAGGCCGGTTCGAACTGCATTATGCCGCCCGAAACGCCGCTTTGGGGGCCTATATGGACCGCCTGACCGCCGCCCATCCCGCCCATGTGACGTGCTATTTCGATGACGAAAAACAGGCGATCGACCTGGCCCGCGTGTTGTCGATGCAGCCCCTGGGCACGCATCTGTATGTCTGCGGCCCCAAGGGCATGATCAACTGGGCTCTGACCACGGCGGCCAAGATGGGCTGGCCGGCCCATGCCCTGCACCACGAGGAATTTCTGGCCCCCGGCACCGGCCTGCCCTTTACCGCGCATCTGGCCGCCTCGGGCAAGACCGTGACCGTCGGCACCAGCCAGTCCCTGCTGGAGGCGATGGAGGCGGCGGGCGTGGACGCCCCCTATCTGTGCCGGGGCGGCGCCTGCGGCCAGTGCGAGACGAATGTGCTGCGCTGCGACGGCCAGATCCTGCACCGCGACCACTGGCTGACCCCTGAAGACCACGCGGCCGGGCAAAAGATCATGCCCTGTGTCTCGCGGTTCGAGGGCACCACCCTGATCCTTGACCGATAGGAGCCGCCATGAGCCTTGACTTCAAACCCGGCGCCGACAAGGACTTTTTCCACGACGAAACCTTTCGGGGCGATTTCACCTACCGGAATTCGCCCGAGGGGATCCGCCGCTTTCCCTTTCCCTTTGACCGCGACGATTACATGTATTCGGTCAACATGGAGCCGCATGTGCCGGGCCGCAAAGGGTCGGTCTTTGAACATGCCTTTGATGTCGATGAACATTACGTCGCCGAGATGATCGACCGGGCAAAGGTGCTGGCCGACGACCCCCTGCGTTGCCAATCGCTGCCCCATATGACGCTGGCTGGCTGGGACCTTCTGGAACTGATCATGGAGGCGCAGGCCCGCGACTATCCCCAGTGGTTTGCGCTGACCCGGCAGGGCGACCGCTGGCACTGGGTCAATCGCCCGCTTGGGATTGATCAGCACTTCACCTTTCTGGACGAAAGCACGCTGCCCTGCGGCCCGTTCGAATACATCACCCGCCAGACCCAGGGCGACTTTTCGTTGCAGGACGAACGCGACAACGACCTGTGGATGGATGCGGGCATGATCACCAGCCAGGCCGATTGGTCGCTGGATTTCGACATCGGGATGAGCTTCATGGAATGGCACGCCCCGGTGCCCTTGGCCCATGAAAAAGGCATCTTCGACCGGGCATTGAAGTTCTTGCTGAAGCTGCAGCACGGCGCGCCGGTGCGGCGCTATAACTGGACCATGACGGTCAACCCGCTGCTGGATACAGCACCCGAGACCTATCCCGAATGGGGGCCGAGCAAGGCGTCGCTGACGCCCGAAAACCTGGGCTTCAAACAGCATCTGCGCGTGGAATTGCAGGCGCTGTTCCGCCTGCCCCGGTCCAACGCCATCGCCTTTTCGATCCGCTGCTATCTGGGCCGGTTCGAAGACCTGGTCACCGTGCCGAAATGGGGCCGTCGCCTGCACCGGGTGGTGCGCGATCTGCATCCCGATCTGGCCGCCTACAAGGGCTTTGCCCGCAACCGCGCGGCCATGGTGGCCTGGCTGTCGGCCCATGACGACGGCCTGCCCACCTCGCCGGGCTGGTGGCCCGAGGATTAGCATGGTCAAGGACGCCCCCCTTCGGCTTGGCTTTCTGATGTTCGACGGCTTTCCGATGGCCTGCCTGACCTCGGCCATCGAGCCTTTGCGGGCGGCCAACGAGATCA
>JANMJC010000251.1:0-9256 GCA_031371185.1 Paracoccaceae bacterium
CTACAAAGGCCGGCCGAAATACCGGCGCGCCGAGATTTTCGCCACCCCTGACCGCATGGTCGGGCGGATGGCCGTGTTTCACCTGACCCCGCAGACGGTGTCCATCACCGGAAAACCCTGGGTCATCTCGTCATTTCTGGACCCGCTCTAGGGGAGCCGGATCAAGCCTAAAGGACTGATTAAATGTTGGAAATCAACAATCTGCACGTCAAGCTTCAGGAAGAGGACAAAGTTATTCTGCGCGGGGTTGATCTGACCATCGGCGCGGGCGAGGTTCATGCGATCATGGGGCCGAACGGCTCGGGCAAGTCGACGCTGTCCTATGTGCTGTCGGGGCGGGACGGCTATGTGGTGACCGAAGGCTCTGCCACCCTGGACGGTCAGCAACTGCTGGAGATGGAGCCCGAAGACCGCGCCGCGGCGGGTCTGTTTCTGGCCTTTCAATATCCGGTGGAAATTCCCGGGGTTGGCAACATGACCTTTCTGCGCACCGCAGTGAATGCGCAGCGCAAGACCCGCGGCGAGCCGGAAATGTCGGCGGGCGAGTTTCTGAAAGTTGTGCGTGAAAAGGCGAGGGCGCTGAAGATCGACGCCGAGATGCTGAAGCGGCCGGTCAATGTGGGCTTTTCGGGGGGCGAGAAAAAGCGCAACGAAATCCTGCAGATGGCCATGCTGGAACCCAAGATGTGCATTCTGGACGAGACCGATTCAGGCCTGGATGTCGATGCGATGAAGCTGGTGGCGGACGGGGTCAACGCACTTCGCGGGGCAGGGCGGTCGTTTCTGGTGATCACCCATTACCAGCGACTGCTGGACCATATCAAGCCGGATGTCGTGCATATCATGTCGGCGGGCCGCATCATCAAATCGGGGGGGGCCGACCTTGCGCTGGAGGTCGAGCACAACGGCTATGCCGATCTGCTGGCCGCCGATCTGCCGGCCGGGGTGAAGTGATGGCGGCACTTCCCTTGGCCAAAGAGCAGGGCCTTGCCGCCCGCATCGCCGGGCTGACCCTGTCACCGGGCGGCTGGCTGGGCACGGCGCGGATGGCCGCACGCGACCGCCTTGGCGCCATGGGGCTGCCCGGCAAGCGCGACGAATACTGGCGCTATACTGATCCGGCAACGCTGACCCAGGCCGAGACGCCCCCCGCCGCGATGTTTGATCCCGGGGACGAAGCCCCGGCCTTCGACGCGATTGACCGGCTTAAGCTGGTCTTTGTCGACGGCGTCTTTGATCCGGCCGCGTCGGATGATCTGTCGCTGGCCGGGGTCACGATCGAAAGGCTGACCGGGGCCGGCGCGCTGGACATCCACTGGGCGCGCGATCTTTACGGCGTCCTCGAAGCCTCTGGTCAGGCGCCGGTTCAGCGGCCCTTGGCGGCCCTGAACTCGGCCTTCGCGACCGAGGGGTTTCTGATCCGGGTGTCGGGCAGGGCGGCAAAGCCGATTTCCATGATTTACCTGCATGAGTCAAATACTTCCGACGCTATCCTACACCATTGCGTGAAGTTGGAGGCCGGGGCTGAACTGACCTTGCTGGAACAGGGGCCCGGGGCGGCCCGTCTGAACAAGGTTCTTGAGGTCGAGGTGCTGGACGGCGCGCGCTTTCACCACGTTCAGGCGCAGGGCCGCGATCCCGAACGCCGCGCGGCGACCCATATCTTCGCCCGTCTGGCCGACAAGGCGCAGTTCAAGAGCTTTACCATCACCGCCAACGGCCGCCTGACCCGCAACGAGGCCGTGCTGGACCTTGCCGGCGACGACTGTGTGGCGCATCTGGCCGGGGCGTCGATGGGCGACGGCGATTTTCACCACGACGACACGGTTTTCGTCACCCATCGCGGACAACGCTGCGAAAGCCGTCAGGTGTTCAAGAAGGTCCTGAAAAATGGCGCGGTCGGGGTGTTTCAGGGCAAGATCCTGGTAAAGCCCGGGGCGCAGAAGACCGACGGCTATCAGATCAGCCAGGCGCTGCTTCTGGATGACGACAGCCAGTTTCTGGCCAAGCCAGAGCTTGAAATTTATGCCGACGACGTCAAATGCAGCCATGGCTCCACCACGGGCGCCATCGACGAAACCGCGCTTTACTATCTGCGCTCGCGCGGGGTGCCGTTGAAGGCGGCGCAGTCGCTGATGGTTCAGGCCTTTCTGGCCGAAGCCATCGACGAGATCGAAAATGGGGCGATTGCCGAAGACATCCGCGAAAGACTGCGCGGTTGGCTGGCGCGGCACGAGCGATAAGGGGGCAGGGGTGTCGGTTCTGACAGAGATCATCGAAAGCTGGCGCAGCCCTTCGCGGGTGGTGCGCCGTCATCTGGCACGCGGCAGGTCCGAGGCTTTCGTCTTTACCTTTCTGATTCTGTTTCTTTTTCTGTGCTTTGTGGCGCAGTGGCCGGCGGCGGCGCGCGTGACCGCGCTGTCGCCCGACATTCCCACCGTCGCCCAGCTTTTGCCGCGCGCCCTGGGGCTTTTGGCGACAATTCCGCTGTGGTACGGGCTGGCGGCCCTTGGCGTGGTGGCGGGCCGCGCCTTGGGCGGGCAGGGCGACTGGTACGCCGGGCGGCTGGCGCTGTTCTGGGCGCTGGCAACGGTCAGCCCCCTTGTGCTGCTGGCCGGGCTGGTGGCCGGTCTGATCGGCCCCGGACCGCAACTGATCGCCGTAGGGGTGCTGACCTTTGCGGCCTTTGTCGGCTTCTGGGGTCTGAACCTGCGGGCAACGGAGGTCCGCGATGCTGTTTGACCGCGCCCTGCTGACCGAGGTGCTGCTGCAAAGCCTGACCACCCCGCGCGCCGCCTTTCGCCGCGTCTTGTCGGTCGGCGGCGGTTACGGCACGGCGTTGCCCGCCTTGGGTCTGGTCGCGGTCCTGTCGGCCATCATCTCGGCCGTTTTGTCCCATATCTCCGCACCCCTGGGCAACGCCGAAATGGACGCGATCCTGGCGCAGCCGGTCCGTCTGGCGCTGATGCAAATGGGCGGCATGGCGCTGGTGGCGGGGGCGATCACCGGGGTAGGGCGCCTGTTCGGGGGCAAGGGGCGGTTGGATCAGGCGATCCTTGTGGTGGCCTGGGTCGAGTTTGTCCTGATCGTGCTGCAACTGGTCCTGATCCTGGTCATGCTGGCCTTGCCCGCCCTGGGCGCGGTGTTGCTGGTCGTGGTCCTGTTCGGGGTCCTGTGGCTTTTCGCCAACGCCATCGCCGAATTGCACGGGTTCCGTTCGGCCTTTGCCACGCTGTCCGTGGTTCTGGGCATCGTTCTGTTGATCGGGCTCGTGCTGGCCCTCTTGTTTCCTCCGCTGCAAGGCTGACCATGTATGACCTGCCCGCCATCCGCGCCGACTTTCCGATCCTGTCCCGGCAGGTGAACGGCAAGCCCTTGATCTACCTTGATAATGGAGCGTCCGCGCAAAAGCCGCGCGTGGTGATCGACGCCATGACCAAGGCTTACGAACAGGAATATGCCAATGTCCATCGCGGGCTGCACTGGCTGTCCAACACCGCGACCGAGAATTACGAATCGGTTCGGGCCAAGATCGCCGGCTTTCTGAACGCCGCCTCGCCCGACGAGATCGTTTTCACCACCGGCGCGACCGAAGGCATCAACCTGGTCTCTTACGCCTGGGCCGCGCCGCACCTGGCACCGGGCGACGAGATCGTGCTGTCGATCCTGGAACATCATGCCAACATCGTGCCCTGGCACTTTCTGCGCGAACGTCAGGGCGTCGTGCTGAAATGGGTCGAGATCGACGCCAATGGCGACCTTGACCCGCAGGCCGTGCTGGATGCCATCGGGCCGCGCACGAAACTGGTGGCGGTCAGCCACATGTCGAACGTGCTGGGCACGGTCGTCGATGTGGCTGCGATCTGCGCAGGGGCGCGCGCGCGCGGTGTGCCGGTGCTGGTCGATGGGTCGCAGGCGGCGGTGCACATGGCTGTCGACGTGCAGGCCATCGGCTGCGACTTTTACGCCATAACGGGGCACAAGCTTTATGGGCCGTCGGGGTCGGGGGGCATTTATATCAGGGCTGACCGCATGGCCGAGATGCGGCCCTTCATGGGCGGCGGCGACATGATCCGCGAGGTGGCGCGCGACCATGTCACCTACAACGCACCGCCCATGAAGTTCGAGGCGGGAACCCCTGGAATCGTTCAGCAAATTGGTTTTGGGGTCGCGCTGGACTACATGACCTCGATCGGCATGCCGGCGATTGCGGCCCACGAGCGGGCCCTGCGCGATCATGCAAGAACCCGGCTTGGCGCCCTGAACTGGCTGAACATTCAGGGAAATTCCGACACCAAGGGCGCGATCTTTTCCTTTACCATGGCCGGATCGGCCCATGCCCATGATCTGTCGACCATTCTGGACAAGCGCGGCATTGCCGTGCGGGCGGGCACCCATTGCGCCATGCCCCTGATGGCCCATCTGGGGGTGGCGGCGTCGTGCCGGGCCTCGTTCGGGCTGTACAACACGGTGGAAGAGGTGGATGCGCTGGTTTCGGCGCTGGAATTCTGCCACGATCTTTTCGGCTGAAACCCGAACGTGGCGGTTCGGGGTTTGATGGTTGCAGAGGCAAAAGACATGGAATAAGAAGCCTGTACTGGCACCCATAGCTCAGCTGGATAGAGCGTTGCCCTCCGAAGGCAAAGGCCGCACGTTCGAATCGTGCTGGGTGCACCAGATCCCCGACCTCAATGCGCCATGCCCGAAAGGGGCCAGATCCTTGGGGCCATATTCAGGGATATGGAAAGCGCATAATCAATATTATGTAAATCAAATGGCTGTCTGACCCCTCCGGATCGCGCCCCGGACTGTGAATTGCGCGTCAAAACTGACGGAACCTGCTGCGCTGCGCCCTCGACAAGAGCAGCATGGGATGGAACAAAGGCGCGCGCTTGACTTTCAGGCGTCGCCTTGTCGAGAGTTTCGGAGTTGCACCGTGCAGGACGTCCTGACCCTGATCATCGATATCGCGGGCGCGCAAAGTGCCCATCAGACGTTCCGGCTGGCCACGGACTTCTTTGGCCGCGAAGGCTTTCGCCGCGTCAACTATGGCTACACAAGGTTCCTGTCGCCGCGCTCGGTCGGTGATCCGGACGATGCGCTGTTCCTGTCAACCTGCGACGCCGACTACGTCCAGCGCTATTTCCGCGGCAAGTTCTATACCCGCACGCCGGTCTATCACTGGGCCGAAACCCATGTCGGCGCCTGCACCTGGGGTTGGGTCAGGACGGCGGCGATGGAGGGTCGTCTGACGCCGGATGAACTTGCCTCGGTCCGCGAAAATCAGCGGACCGGCGTGACGGCGGGCATCACGGTCAGTTTTCCGGCCAGTTCGACCCGGTCCAAGGGCGCCCTCGGGCTGATTGCCGATCAGGGCCTTGATGACAAGGCTGTC
This sequence comes from Paracoccaceae bacterium, assembly GCA_031371185.1. GTDB lineage: Bacteria > Pseudomonadota > Alphaproteobacteria > Rhodobacterales > Rhodobacteraceae > CAIYZT01. The sequence continues at coordinate 5,396 of JANMJC010000251.1, forward strand.
GAAGAGATCTGGGCCCGTCGCCGTCCCCAGATCGAGGCGGTGGCCCATGCCATGCACCTGAAACTGATCCAGTTTCCCATCGCGACCCGGACCCGGCCCCTGACCCTGCGGCAGCGCGAGGTGCTGGAATGGGTGGCCGATGGCAAGACATCGCAGGATGTGGCGATCATTCTGGGGGTTTCGGCGGCGATGATCGAAAAACACTTGCGTCTGGCGCGTGAGGTTCTGGCCGTCGAGACCACGGCGCAGGCGGTGGGCAAGGCCGCTCTCTTGAACCTGATCTTCCACGGCACGCCCCAGATCGAGCAACCCGCAATCGCTGCCGGGTAAGGAATCCCTCACTTAACCTGGCGTAAAGAATGGGCAAAACTGGCCGTGCTCCGCGAGTGGTGGCGAAAGCCATCGGGGCAGCGGTTCGGGGGTTGGTGGATTGTCACCGGCACCCGCGCCGTGTTCGAACCGGGGGTCCCCTCCCCCGGGGTGGTCGAGGCGGGTGTATTTTCACCGGTTTGCGGTTGCCGATTGTGCTCGTCATCTTCCCCGTGTGCGGGCGCAAGGGCGGTGGTTTCCTGGGGAAGCCACCGCCTTTTCAAAAGAGCCTGGCGAAATCGCATGAAAAAGGCCCCGGCCTTGCGGCGGGGCCCCTTCCCTGTCGAAAGACTGATCTCAGCCGTTGACCATGCTGGCCACGACGGCGGCGAAATCCTCGGTCTTCTTCTCAATGCCTTCGCCCACGGCAAGGCGGACAAAGCCCACAACCTCAACGCCTGCGTCCTTGGCCGCCTGACCCACCGTGATATCCGGGTTGATGACGAACTGCTGGTTCAGCAAAGTCACTTCGGACAGGAATTTCTTCATACGGCCCGGGATGATGTTGTTGTGGATCACCGCATCGGGCTTGGGTTTGGCCGAGGCGGCGTTTTCTTCCAGCGCCTTGGAGGTTTGCACCGCCAATTCGCGTTCCACCACCGAAGCGTCAAGATCGGCTTCGGACAGCGCCAGCGGCGAGGTCGCGGCCACATGCATCGCGATCTGCTTGGCAATGCCGTTGTCGGTGCCCTTGACCGCGACCAGAACGCCGATGCGCCCCAGACCATCAGCCGCCGCGGTGTGGATATAAGAGGCCACCGTATCGCCCGAAACGCTTGCCATGCGGCGCAGGGTGATATTTTCACCGATCAGCGCCACCGCGTCGAGAACCTGATCGGCCCCGGTCTTGCCGCCCATGTCCATGGCGCGCAGCGCGTCCACATCGGCCGCCTTCAGCGCCGAATTGGTCAAGGACCGCACCAGCGTCTGGAAATCCGAATTCTTGGCGACAAAGTCGGTTTCCGAGTTCACCTCGACGGCAACCCCGCGCCCGTGCGCCACGGCGACGCCCACCAGCCCCTCGGCGGCCACGCGGTCCGCCTTTTTGGCGGCCTTGGCCAGACCCTTGGTGCGCAGCCAGTCAACCGCCGCTTCCATATCGCCATCGACCTCGGTCAAGGCCTTCTTGGCGTCCATCATGCCTGCGCCGGTGCTGTCGCGCAGCTCTTTCACCATCGTTGCGGTGATGTTCATGTCATATCCCTTTAGATTTGGGTCGCCCCGGCAAAGCGTGCCTTTGCCGGGTTACAGATTTGCTTCAACGGTTCCGATCCGGGGCCGATCAGGCCTCGACGGCCTCTTCGGCCGGGGCTTCGTCCAGCGCGCCAAGGTCAACACCCGCAGCCCCCATCTGGGCCGACATGCCGTCCAGTGCCGCACGGGAGATCAGATCGCAATACAGTGCAATCGCGCGGGCCGCGTCGTCGTTGCCCGGGATCAGATAGTCGATGCCCTTGGGCGAGTTGTTGGTGTCCACGATACCCACCACCGGAATGCCCAGTTTTTGCGCTTCCAGGATGGCGAGGCTTTCCTTGCCCACGTCGATCACGAACAACAGGTCCGGCGTGCCGCCCATCTCACGGATGCCGCCAAGCGAGGCCTGCAGCTTGCCCTGATCGCGCTCCATGCCCAGACGCTCTTTCTTCGTCATGCCCTCGGCACCCGAAGCCAGCAATTCGTCGATCTGCTTCAAACGCAGGATTGACTGGGAAATCGTTTTCCAGTTGGTCAGCGTGCCGCCCAGCCAGCGGTGGTTCATGTAGAACTGTGCGCATTTCTCGGCGGCTTCGGCGACCGGCTTTTGCGCCTGACGCTTGGTGCCGACGAACAGGATGCGCCCGCCCTTGGCGACCGTATCGCGCACGATCTTCAACGCGGCGTCCAGCATCGGAACCGTCTGCGTCAGATCAAGAATGTGGATGCCGTTGCGGTCGCCATAAATGAACTCGCCCATGCGGGGGTTCCAACGGGCGGTCTGGTGGCCATAGTGAACGCCAGCTTCAAGCAACTGACGCATGGTAAACTCTGGAAGAGCCATGTCTTGTCCTTTTCCGGTTTCAAACCTTGGCGAAGCCGTCTCAGAGCATGTGCCCCAACCGGCGGACGTCACGGGATTTCTCCCCGATCAGCCCAAGCCTCGCCTGTGAAGTGGGGGTGCCTTACCGACGTTTCGGCCGGTTTACAACCCCCGTTCTGGTCCTTTGCCCGGCAACCGGCGGTGTCAGAGTTGCCGAACGCCCGGAACTGCCCCTGCCCGATGAAAATGCCGCGACGCCTCGCCCACATGGCGGTGGTCCGAGCCGCAGCAGCCGCCAATCACCCGAAGATTTGGCAAAAGCGCGCCCAGATCGCGGTAAAGCCTGCCAAATTCAGCGGGGTCGCCGTCGTCCAGTTCGGTGGCGAGGTCCAGTTCGGCATGGCTCATCCGCGAGGCGTTGGCCCTTATGCCGCCAATCCGCGCCACCCATGCGCCGTGCAGGACGCCGCTGAAATGCGTCGGATGGGCGCAGTTGACCATATAGTACAGCGGTGCGCGGTCGGTGGCCGCGTCGGTGGCCGCGTCGGTGGCCGCAATCGCCTGGGCCAGCGTTTCGCCCGAGGGAAGCCTGCCGTCGGTCTCGACGGTAAAGGACACCACGACCGGCAGGCCCGCCGCCTGCGCTGCCCGGGCCACGCCGATCGCCTCGCCGCTATGTGTCATGGTGACGGCGGAAATCACATCGGCCCCGGCGCCGGCCAGTGCTTCGGCCTGAACCCGGTGGCGCGCAAGGGCTTCCTCGCCGGTCAGGGCGCGCTCCACGGCATAGCCATCGCCCGACGGCCCGATCACCCCGTTCAGCACGATCGGCAGCCCGTCCTGCGCCTGACCTTCCCGGAAGGCCGCACAAAACGCCACACAGTCCCGGTTGATGGCCCTGATCCGGGCCTCCTCCAGCCCCATCACCCGCCCCCATTCGGTTCCCGCCCGCCAGGTTGGCGTATCCAGCACCAGACCGGTTCCGGCATCGCGGGCCAGTCGCGCGTAATTGTCGAAATAGCGCCGCAGCGCCGCGCGTCCGGTTTCGGTGTCCAAGAGGGTAAAGGCGGCAAAGAATGGCAGATCAAGGCCTTCTTGAAAGATCATTGCGGTCTCAAGCCCCGCATCCGTCAACCACGGTGTCGGGGCGGTCATCAGGCGTTCAAGGGGGGTCATGGCGGGGTCCTTTTTGACGGTTCGGGCATGTCACCACAATGCGACCGGGACCGCTGTTTCCAAAGCCGACTTGTGGTAAGGTAAGATCGAAAAGGTTTCCGTCGCCGCGTCAAAGGCTTCCGCGCCCGGTGTCGGTCTTGTCGCCCCGCGCGCCCCCCGTCACTGTACCGCGAGTCAAGCAATGTCCATGACAGATGACCAAAGGCCCGCCCGAACCCACACCCGCGCGCGCATCCTTGCCTTCGCGCATGATGCCATCATCGCGAAGGGATTCGACGCCACCTCGGTCGAGGAGATCG
>JANMJC010000258.1:0-4130 GCA_031371185.1 Paracoccaceae bacterium
ATCGTGATGAACACGAAAGCCGAATTGCAACAGGCCATGACCGAGTTGCGCAACGGAACGTTTATCAGGCCGGGGCACTGATCAAGCCTCCTCGTCGTCGTCTGCGACGCTCGTCGGGCAATCGGCCCCGACGAGCGCCGGAACGGCGACGAAGAGGGCGCTCAGGCGTGGATCGCCCCATCGCCGCAGGCGAGTGCGGCCTCGCGCACTGCTTCGGAGTAGGTGGGATGCGCATGGCAGGTCAGCGCCAGATCCTGCGCCGAAGCGCCGAATTCCATCGCCACGCAAACCTCGTGGATCAAATCGCCGGCACCCGGGCCGATGATATGGGCGCCCAGGATGCGGTCGGTGGCGGCATCGGCCAGGATTTTGACGAATCCCTCGGCCTGAAACACCGCCTTGGCCCGCGCATTGCCCATGAAGGGAAACTTGCCGACCTTGTAGGCGCGACCCTGCTCTTTCAGCTGCTCTTCCGTGGCGCCCACATTGGCCACTTCGGGCGTGGTATAGATTACGCCCGGGATCACGCCATAGTTCACATGGCCCGCCCGGCCTGCCATGACCTCGGCGCAGGCCATGCCTTCATCTTCCGCCTTGTGGGCCAGCATCGGGCCGGCGATGGCATCTCCGATCGCGTAAAGGCCGGGAATATTGGTGCCAAAATGGGCGTCGGTCTTGATCGTGCCGCGCGGGCCCATCTCCACCCCCAAGGCCTCCAGCCCCAGACCGGCGGTGAAGGGTTTGCGGCCGGTGGCCACCAGAATGACCTTGGCGGTCAGACTGGCCTCGGTGTCGTTCTTGCGCAGTCTGTAGCTGACGGTGGTGCCGCTGACCCCCTGCACGGCCGCGCCAAGGATGAATTTCAGGCCCTGTTTGGTCAGGATGCGCTGGAAGGTCTTGACAACCTCGGCGTCCATGCCGGGGGTGATGGCGTCAAGGTATTCGATCACGGTGACCTGGGTGCCAAGCCGGGCATAGACCGAGCCCATTTCCAGCCCGATCACGCCCGCGCCGATGACGATCATGGATGTCGGAATCGCGGGCAGGGTCAGCGCGCCGGTCGAGGTCACGACGGTTTTCTCGTCCACGGTCACGCCGGGCAGGCTTGACGCCTCGGAACCGGTGGCGATGACGATGTGTCTTGCCGTGTGAACCTCGTCGCCGACCTTGACCTGACCGGGGGCGGGGATGGTGCCCCAGCCCTTCAGCCAGGCGATCTTGTTCTTCTTGAACAGAAACTCGATCCCCTTGGTGTTGCCGCTGACCACGTCTTGCTTGTAGGCCTGCATCTGGCCCCAATCGACCGTGGGATTGGCCCCCATCAGACCCATCCTGGCGAAGTTTTCCTGCGCTTCATGCAGCTGGTGTGTGGCATGCAGCAGCGCCTTGGAGGGGATGCAGCCGACGTTCAGGCAGGTGCCGCCCAGGGTGTCACGCCCCTCGACCACGGCCACGTTCAGGCCCAGTTGCGCCGCGCGGATGGCGCAGACATAGCCGCCGGGGCCGGCACCAAGGATGATTGCGTCAAAGTCTGGCATGGGTCTGGTCCTTTTGGTGGCCGGGGAAACCGGGGGGGCCGTCTGCCCCCCCGGCTTGTTTGGGTGGGCCCAAACAAGCCTGCCCCCCGAGGAATATTTGGATCAAGATGAAGGCATCAGAGCAGCGCTGCAAGGATCATGGTGACGGTGGCCGCCAGCCCGACGCCCCAGATCGCGGAGCGCAGCGGCGACCAGCCAAAGGCATAGGCCGGAACATAGAGCACGCGGGCGGCAAGGTAGGTCCAGGCCGCCCACTGCGTGGTGGGGGTGGACTGGTTGGACAGGGTGACGACGACGACCGCGATGGTGAACAGGATCAGCGCCTCGAAGTGGTTGTTGAGCGCGCGTTGCAGGCGGGCGGTCAATCTGGACAGCGCGCGGGCAGGGGGCACATCGCGCGGCGATGTGGTGTATTTCGGGGTGAGTTCCCGGTTCGCCGGGGTGGCGAAGAGGACGAACTGGCCGACCTGCAACAGGGCGGCGAGGGCGAGGGCGGTGAGTTCTGGGGTCATGGGGTGGCCTTTTGGGGAAATGCGGCTCCCCTCCCCCTTGTGGGGAGGGAATGGGGGAGGGGGGAGAGGTGGGGATTGCCGAGGTCATTTATGAGCCGATAGATTTTGTAAATCCGCCAAGGATGCCTCCGAAGAAGTCTCCTATCCCTGATGCGGAAATTGTCCCATTTGCACGGCCTTCGACTTGTTTTGCGACCGTGGTTTCTTGACCGCCGATTTCTATTTTCTGCCCGAGAAGAGCCATGCCTTTTGCGGTCAGTGAGATATTTTCAATCGAGCCATTTGCTGCGCCACCCACCAAATGTACATATTCAGCCACTCGGATTAGGCCCTCCTGTTCAAGCCATTCTGCACAAGGGAAGAAATGGTTTTCAAACTGTTGGTCGAGACCTAGATCCGCGAAATAAAGCGACCATTGACAAATTCCATTTGCCCTCGCCAAGTCCAAAATCTTAGCCAATACCAAGTTAGATCGCTCTAAAGCTTCCATTTCACAAATCCATCAACAACCGCCGCGGATCCTCCAGCGCCTCTTTCACCCGCACCAGGAACGTGACCGCGCCCTTGCCGTCCACCACGCGGTGATCATAGCTGAGCGCCAGATACATCATCGGGCGGATCACGATCTGGCCTGCCACCACAACCGGGCGGTCCTGGATCTTGTGCATCCCCAAGATGCCCGATTGCGGCGGGTTCAGGATGGGCGAGGACATCAAGGAGCCGTAGACCCCGCCGTTCGAAATGGTAAACGACCCGCCCTGCATTTCGGCCATCGACAGCTTGCCGTCGCGGGCGCGCAGGCCCAGTTCGCTGATCTTCTTCTCGATGGCCGCGAAACCCATCTGGTCGGCGTCGCGCAGCACGGGCACGACAAGGCCAGAGGGCGTGCCGACGGCGACGCCCATGTGGACATAGTTTTTATAGACCACATCCTGACCGTCGATCTCGGCGTTGACCTCGGGGACCTCTTTCAGGGCATGGGTGCAGGCACGCACGAAAAACGACATGAAGCCCAGCTTCACGCCGTGCTTTTTCTCGAAGATGTCCTTGTATTCGTTGCGAAGTCCCATGATCGCCGACATGTCGACCTCGTTATAGGTGGTCAGCATCGCGGCGGTGTTCTGCGCGTCTTTCAGGCGGCGGGCGATGGTGGCGCGCAGGCGGGTCATCTTGACGCGCTCTTCGCGGGCGGCGTCATCGGCGGGCACCGGCGCGCGCGGAATGGCCGCCGGGGCGGGCGGGGCGGCAAGGGGGGCAGCCGCGGCGGTGCGCGCAACGTCTTCTTTCATGATGCGCCCGTCGCGGCCCGTGCCCTGCACCTGATCGGGCGACAGGCCGGCCTCAGCCATGGCCTTTTTGGCGGCCGGGGCGTTTTCGACGTCGCGGGCGGGGGCGGCGGCCTTGGGGGCCTCGGCCTTCGCCGCCACGGGGGTCGTGCCAGCCGCGCCTTCGGTCACGATCGCCAGCCGCGCCTTGGCGTCAACCGTGGCACCTTCGGGCGCCAGAATCTCGGTCAGAACGCCGGACACCGGGCTGGGCACCTCGACCGAGACCTTGTCGGTCTCCAACTCGCACAGCATTTCGTCCTGCTTGACCATGTCGCCCACCTTCTTGAACCAGGTGGACACGGTGGCTTCGGACACGCTTTCGCCCAGGGCGGGCACCATAACGTCGGACATGTTACTCTCCTATCCTTCGGGCCTCAGCCCAAAGCCTCTTTCACGAGGGTTTCCTGTTCAAACTTGTGGCGGCTGGCCAGCCCGGTGGCGGGCGAGGACGAGGCGATGCGGCCGGCATAGGAAAAGCGGGTCTTGCGGGCGCCGATGCCGGTCAGGATCTGCTCCAACTCGGGCTCCACAAAGCTCCACGCGCCCTGGTTCTTGGGCTCTTCCTGACACCAGACAAATTCGGCCGTCTTGAAGCGCGACAATTCGGCGGTCAAGGGCACGGTCGGCATCGGATAGATCTGCTCCAGCCGCAGCAGATAGGTGTCGTCCTGCCCGCGCGCATCGCGTTCGGCCAGCAGGTCGTAATAGACCTTGCCCGAACACAGCACGACGCGGCGGATCTGGGCGTCGGG
>JANMJC010000265.1:0-2247 GCA_031371185.1 Paracoccaceae bacterium
CGTGGGGCGGCCCCGGCAGGTGCTGCTGCGAACAGGGACGAAATCAAGACCAGCGCCAACACGGATTGGCCTGACCGGCGAAACGGCACAGGGACAGACATCCCGAAATCCTTCAAAAACAAGCAGCAACGACAGGAAATCCCTGCCTTCACGCATCAATTTATCAGAATTCAGCCCTTGTAAACCGCATCCCGACCACGAGAGCCCGCCCCTGTCACCGCATTGCAACGCCTGAAATTGCCGAAGATTTGGCGGATTTCCCCGGTCATTAGCGAAATCTTGCCGATTCCCCGCAAGGGTGCAGGTCACCAGCCAATCTGTGCTTTGGCCCGATTGCGAACCATGCCATAAGGTCCCGGCATGGGGACAATGCACGAACTGCTGGTGAAAGCGGTCGAAGACCACGGGACAGGACAGGCGTTAGAATGACGACGAACGGAAGCTTCAGCATGTCGCGGCGCGGATTATTGGGCGCATTTGCGGCAACGATGGTGGTCGCGGCACCAACCCTTTCCAGCGCATTCGGCATTCTCAAGGGCGCAGGCGACATCCGCCGCATCCAGATGTACTCGGGCCGCACCGGTGAAACCATCGACACGATCTACTGGATCGAGGGCGAGTACATTCCCGAAGTTCTTAAGGAAGTCAATCACTTCATGCGCGACTGGCGCACTGATGACGCGGTCAAGATGGATCCGCGCAACATGGATATCATTGCCGCAACCCACCGGCTGATGGATGTCAACGAACCCTACATGCTGCTGTCGGGCTACCGCAGCCCGGCCACCAACGCAATGCTGCGCTCGCATTCCAGCGCCGTCGCCAAGAACTCGTTGCACATGAAGGGTCAGGCCGCCGACCTGCGTCTGAAGTCGCGCACCGTCAGCCAGATGGCGCGCGCCGCCAAGGTCTGTTCGGCGGGCGGTGTGGGCACCTATTCACGGTCGAACTTCGTGCACATGGATTGCGGCCCGGTCCGCGCCTGGGGCGGCTGATCCGTCAATCTCAGCCTGTCAAATGATTAAAGGCGCCCTTTGGCGCCTTTCATTTTATTGTGATCATGCGGTCTGATCGCTGTCCGCCACAGGGTCGATGCGGCCCCGGAACCCCTGCGCCACGACGAACTTTTCCGAACTGTCCGACCGAGAGGCCGGCGGTTTCACATTCGCCACCTTGCGGAAGCGCTTTTTCAGCAGGGTCTGCATCTCGGTTTCGGCCCCGCCCGCCAGAACCTTGGCCACAAAGGTGCCGCCCTCGTCGAGCACGTCAAAGGCAAAGTCCAGCGCCGCCTCGACCAGGGCCACGATGCGAAGATGGTCGGTGCCCTTGTGGCCACTGGAGGCTGCCGCCATGTCCGACAGCACCACATCGGCGCGCCCCCCCAGCCAGCCCTTCACCAGACCGTCGGCTTCGGGTGCCAGAAAATCCAGCACATGCAACTCGGCCCCGGTGATCGCCTCGACCTCTTGCAGATCAACGCCCAGCACCGTGCCGACCGGCTTTTTCGGGTTCTGACCCAGGGCATTCACCCGCTCCACCGCCACCTGACACCACCCACCCGGCGCGCAGCCCAGATCCACCACCCGCGCCCCCGGCTTCAGAAACCCGTATTTGTCATCCAGTTCCAGGATCTTGAAAGCCGCCCGGCCGCGAAAGCCCTCGCGCTTGGCGCGGATGACGTAGGGGTCGTTCAACTGCCGCTCCAGCCACAGCGTTGACGACAACTTGCGCCCCTTCGCCGTCTTGACCCGCACCCGCAATTCGCGCTGCCCGCGCCCGGAGGTGTTCTTTTCGCCCGAAGTCTTGTCGCCCGTCATAGGTCTGGTCCGTCTTCCAATATTCCGTCCGCGCTCATCTGCGCATAAAGCAGCCCCTCGCGCAGACCGCGGTCGGCCACCGACAAGCGGTCCGTCGGCCAGATCCGCATCAGGGCCTGCAGGATCGCCGCCCCCGACATGATCAGCGTGTGCCGGTCGCGCCCGATGCGCGGATCGTTCTTGCGCCCATCGGGACCCAGAGAAAGGTAGTCGCGGATCACAAGGTCGATCTGCGCCGAGGTCATCAGCAAGCCGTCGACCTTGGTGCGGTCATAGCGGCGCAGACCCAGAAAACTGGCCGCCACCGTGGTGACCGTGCCAGAGGTGCCGATGATCTGAAATCCCTTCCGCGCCGCCTGCGCGTAATAGGGGCTGAAGCTGGACAGGTTTTCCTCGAAAAACCAGCTCATCAGCGCAAAGCGTGCGCCGT
>JANMJC010000266.1:0-21855 GCA_031371185.1 Paracoccaceae bacterium
ACGACACCAGATCAATCCGCGAAAACGGCGGGTCCGAAAGCAGATCGGCCACGGTAAAGACGATCACATCGCGCAGGGCCGACGTTACCCGCCAGCCGCCATTATCCGCCACAAAGAACCGGGCCAGCCGTTCGGGCGAAACATTGCTCTCGATCTCTTTGGCGTAAAACCCCGCCCGCGCCGTCGCCAGCGCCTCGGGGTCAAGGTCCGAGGCCAGAATCTGCAGCCTTGCGCCGAACCCCGCCGCTTCCATCACCTCATGGCACAGGATGGCCAGGCTATAGGCCTCTTCGCCGGTGCTGCATCCCGCCACCCAGATCCGCAACGGCTTGTCAGCAGCCATCGCACCCATCAATGCGGGAATGGCGGTCTTGGCCAGATGGTCGAACACGGCGGGATCGCGAAAGAAGCTGGTGACATGGATCAGCAGATCCGCCGACAGCAGCGCGCGTTCGTCGGGATCGGCGCGCAGCAGGGCCAGATACTGCGTCAACTGATCGTTGCCCAGACCGACCAGACCCATCCGGCGTATGACGCGGCGTTCCAGCGTGCCGCGCTTGTACAGCGAGATGTCCTGGACGGTCGTTTCCCCGATATAGGCGATCAATTCGTCAAAGGCGGCGCGGCTTGGGGTATCCGGCGACACCTCGACCGGGGCGGGCGGCGTCTTGGACGGCTTTCCCGCGCCAGCGGGGGCCGCGCCAGTGGGGGCAGCAGCCACCGGCCGCGCCGGATCAATCAGGCGGCCAAGGGCCGCAAACATCCGGGCGATGGGCAGGGTCTGATCGACAAGGCCGGTTGCAATCGCGCTGTCAGGCATCCCCGAATAGACCGCCTCTTCGGGGTCCTGCGCCAGAACCGTGCCCCCGGCGGCGTGGATGTCGGCGACTCCGACGCTGCCATCGGTCCCGGTTCCCGTCAGAACGATGGCCGCCGCCTGCGCGCCCACATCTTCGGCCAGGGACCGCAACAGCACGTCGAAGGGCAGGCGCACCGCCCTGCCGCTGTCCGGTTCGGCCAGATGGATCACGCGCTTTGCCACCGTCAGGAACGCGCCGGGCGGGATGACATATAGATGCCCCGCCAGCAGTGCCGCCCCTTCGGTGGCCTGAAGCACCTTCAGCGCGGTATGGCGGCCCAGAAGATCGACCATCATGCTGTCATGGGTCGGATCAAGATGCAAAATCAGGATGAACGCCGCCTGCACATCGCCCGGAATGTCGCGAAGCAGGGCGCGGCTGGCCTCGAGCCCGCCGGCAGAGGCACCGATGGCAATGACCGGCAGGCTGGTGGACGCATGGGGATCCGACATTGTCCGCTCCTGAAAGGTCTGGCTGTCGGCGCAGGATTTCGGGCCGGGATCTGGAAGGCGGCAACCTTCCGGCCCTTGCACGGCCTGCTGCGAATCAAGGCGTAGCAGTCCACGGATCAGGGGGATACCCCAATCGACGCCACTCAACGCCACAGGGCCGAAAAGGTTGCACAGGAATCTCGCCTAGGTAGATTCCGGCGGTTTTGCGACGGTTCGCGAACAAGTAGTTAAGGGATACGACCTGTTGCTTTTAACCCGTGACCCGAAAGACCGGGCAAAGGTTCGGATCCTTGACGCTCGCCCTGTGAATTACTTCCCCAATGCGCCGGTGCGGCTGTCCCGTTCCCCCTGCCCAGTCTTTCGATGTTCCCCTTCACCGCATTGCCCGACCGACCGGGTTGCTGGTCAATCCTTGCCGCCCGGGCTGCCGTCCACTGTGAAAGGACCCTGTCATGCATCAAGAAACCCAATCCGAACTGTTCATCCGGACGCTGAGCGACCTGCTGAGCGATCTGCGGTTCCAGCGCCACACCCGGCAGCGCGACCGGTACAAGGCCGAAGCGGATCAATTCATGACCCGCTACGGCGTCTTCAGGACCCGTGCAAAGCCCTTTGACTACCCCTCTCTTACGCGAAGCCAGGCGCCCGCCCCTTGATGACCCTTTCCCCTGAAAAGGTACCGCGATGACCCCCGATTCCCTTGGCGATCTGTTCCTGCACCCCATGAACGACATGCCGGCTGCCAAAGCCAGCACCCTGCCGGCCCTGCCGACGATCAAGCGCAAGGCGACCGATGCGCGGCTGAAGGCGGCGCGGAAGGCGCACCTTGCGCAGACCGATCAACACCTTCGGCGCCTGCACGCATTGTTCGACCAGATCGGGACGCCCGCCCGCGTCATGGGCCGCGACCACGGGGCGCAAGGGCTGACGGTCGATCCTGACGCGGCCAGGACGGTGGACGGCGGTCAGATCGATCAAGCCCGACCGCCTGTGCCGAGGCCCACCTTTCGAAGATCGCCCCTTGCCGCCTGACCCCGCGCAAGAGCCCCTCTGCCCGCGCGCGGTGTTCAGTCTGACCAGACCCCGCAGGCCGCTTGCCTGTCTGAAACATCCTGCCGGCCGCAGGTCGCGGTCCGGACCTGCAATTCCCTGACCTCACGAGGCCCTGCCATGACCGCGCATCATCCGTTCCGTGAACTCTTGCCGCTTCAGGCCGCAACCCTGCGCGGCCGCGCCATGAAGCTGACCGCAAATCCGCACCGCGCCGAGGATCTGGTTCAGACCACGCTGCTGAAGGCCTGGGCCAACCGCGAAAGCTTTCGCGCCGACAGCAATCTGCAGGCCTGGCTGTTCACCATCATGCGCAACACCTTCTTTTCCGGGCTGCGCAAGATGCGGCGCGAGGTCGAAGACGTCGATGGCGCCCTTGCCGCGGCCCTGATCGAAGAGCCCCGGCAAGAACACGTGATTGCGCTGCGCGAAGTGATGACCGCCATTCAGCTTTTGCCCTACGCCCAACGCCGGCCGCTGGTTCTGATGGGGGTTCTGGGGTATTCGCATCTGGAAGTGGCCGAAGCCTGCGGCTGCAAGGTCGGCACGGTCAAAAGCCGGGTCAGTCGGGCCCGATCAGCGCTGTACGGAAGCTTGATGCTTGACCGGCACGGCACGGGGTCGCGCCCGGCGCAGGGCACCACCGGGACGCTGCGGCCTGACAATGCGTCGCGCAAGGTGCTGCAATCAGAGTTCACGGCGTAGGGGTTCGCGTTGAAGTCCCGGCCAGCCGGGATTGCCCCGGCAACCCGGGTCGCAAGGATGATCGGGATGACCTTGCCAAAGGGCGTTGTTGGGTGAGCTTCTAACCCGGCCGGGCTTGCCTTATCCGGTCGATGTCGGGCCAAGGGGGACGATTTCGGCGGTGGCGGGGGCAGCGCTGGTCAAAGGGCCGCAGGCTTGCCTTCGGTTGGCGCCCTGACGAACAGATGCAGAACATTACATGTCTCGCGCAACGTGAAGGATACCCTGCAGACCTAGCTGTTGATCCTGTCGGATGGCGCGAAATACGCCGCTTCACGCGCGTCCTCGGGCGGGGAACGGCGCGATTCCCGCAAAGGGGGCATCGGCTCGTCCGGCGGCAGCCGCATCTGTCATGCCGATACGCCGGACGGGCGCTGCATCTCGTTGCTGAAGATCCTGATGACGAATTTCTGCATCCTCGACTGCGCCTATTGCATCAACCGCGTGTCTTCGAACATCGAGCGGGCGCGGTTTTCGGTGGAAGAGGTGGTGACGCTGACGCTGGAGTTTTACCGGCGCAACTCCATCGAGGGGCTGTTCCTGTCGTCGGGCATCATCAAATCGCCCGATCAGACCATGGCCGACATGGTCCGCATCGCCCAGACCCTGCGGCAGGATCATGGCTTTCGCGGCTATATCCATCTGAAAACCATCCCCGATGCCGCGCCCGATCTGATCCGTCAGGCGGGGCGGTACGCCGACCGGCTGTCGATCAATGTGGAATTGCCGCAAGATGCCTCATTGCGCAAACTGGCGCCCGAAAAGCGGGCCGAGACGATCCGCGCCACCATGGCGCAGGTCCGGCTGGAAGGGGAGGCCGCCAAAGAGGTCTCGCACACCGGCAGGCGGGCCCCGCGCTTTGCGCCCGCCGGGCAAAGCACCCAGATGATCATCGGGGCCGATGGCACCGATGATGTCACCATCCTGACCAGTGCCACCCGACTTGACACCGGGTACAAGCTGCGCCGGGTTTATCCTTCCACCTTCTCGCCCATTCCCGACGCCTCGGCAGCGCTGCCCCTGATCCAGCCGCCCCGGCCGCGCGAACATCGGCCGTATCAGGCGGTCTGGCTGATGCACTTCTACGGTTTCAGCGCTGACGAGATCGCGACCGGGCCACCGCTGGCCGTCTGGACCTTGGCCTTGACCCCGATCTGACCTGGGCCTTGCAGCATCGCGGGCAGTTCCCGGTTGATGTAAACACGGCCCCGAAGGAAATGCTGCTGCGTGTGCCGGGCTTTGGGACCAGAACCGTCGACCGGATCATCGCATCGCGGCGCAACAGCCGTCTGCGCCACGAGGATCTGGTGCAGATCGGCGCGCAGGTGAAGAAGGCCAAGGCGGTTGTCAGTCTGCCGGGTTGGACCCCCGGCGCCATGACCGACAGCCGCGACCTGCGGGCCCGCTTCGCGCCGCCGCCCGAGCAGTTGCGCCTGCTGTGAGCCATGCCTTCAACTTGCCCGACCTTTGAACCTTTGACGCCGTGCCGCGCGACCAGCGATTTTCCACCAGATCCCCCCGATCAGGAGGGCTGGACGGGCGGGGGCGGCCTGATTGCCGCAATGCCGCTGCCTCCGGATGCGGGTTCGCCTGTCTTTGGCGCGGCCCGGGGGCTGCGGCGATCTCCACCCGGTGCCGCGCCACCCTGCCGCAAACCCCGGCCCTGCGCGCAGGGCTGCCCGAAACGCTGGATCAGGCCCGCGACGCCGCCCTGTCCTGTCGCCACTGCCCCCGGTGCGAGACTGCGACGCCGACCGTTTGGGGCGCCAGTCGCTTCGCAGATGGTCGTGGGCGAACAGCCCGGCGATCACGAGGACCTGACTGGTCGCCCTCCTTACATGCCCGGCGGGACAGGTGCTGCGTCTGGCGATGACGTCTGCAGTCCTGGACCCTGACAAGGCCCGGCTGACGAATGCCGTGAAGCATTTCAAATTCACCCCGCGTGGCAAGCAGAGCCGGCACGGCCCCCCCGGACAAGGCCGAGGTGAAGCATTGCCGAGGGCAACTGGGGCTGGAACTGGCCCTTGTGCGCCCGAAGGTGACGCTGGCCCTGGGGGGGCGACGGCCGCTTTTGCGCCGACGGGCAATGCCGCGTCTCTGGCCGACCGGCGTGGCCGCGTTGAAACGGGGCTGCACGACGGCCCGGTTCTGGTGTCCTGGCATCCGGCCCATATCCTGCGCCTGACCGATGCGGCCCGGCAGACCCGCTTCCGCGAGGACCTGACCCAGGATCTGCGCGCCGCCCTTGCCATTGCCCAGGTTTGACTGGCGGGCGGCGAAATTCGCACCAGATGCCCTGACAGAACACCACCACAGGACCGCCCCATGCCCAGGATGCGCCAGAATACCGAACCTCCCGCCCCGATTTACCCGGTCCGCTGCCGCATTGCCGCCAAACCCCTGCGCCAAGGGGCCGGCGCATGACCCGGCATCTGCGGTTCATCCTTGGCGACCAGTTGACGCGCAACCTGTCAGCGCTGCGCGACATCGACCCCACTCGGGATGTCGTCCTGATGGTCGAAGCCGCGGCCGAGGCGCGCAACGTGCCGCATCACAAGCAGAAAATCGCCTTCGTGCTGTCCGCCATGCGCCATTTCGCCCAAAGCCTGCGGGCCGAGGGTCTGCGCGTGGACTATGTCGCGATGGATGACCCGGACAATGCCCAGGACCTTGGCCGCGAACTCGCCAAGGCTGTTCAACGCCATCGCCCGGTCTTGGTCGTGGTGACAGAGCCCAGTGAGTGGCGCGTTTCGCAGATGATGCAATCCTGGGAACCGGGCACCCCGCTGGACATCCGCGAGGATGACCGGTTCTTCTGCTCGCGAACCCAATTTGCGGCCCTTGCCAAAGCCCGCAAGACCAGCCGCATGGAGTTCTTTTACCGAGAAATGCGCCGCCGCTCCGGTCTTTTGATGCGCTCGGACGGGCCAGAGGGCGGGCAGTGGAATTTTGACTCGGAAAACCGCAAGGCCCTGCCGCGCGGACTGCGCCCGCCACCGCGCCGCCGATTTTCACCCGACGCCATCACCGCAGAGGTCCTGACGCTGGTTGCCGCCCGCTTTGGCAGCCATTTCGGCGATCTGGAACCCTTTGGCTGGGCCGTGACCCGCGAGGACGCCTTGCAGGCGCTGGACCATTTCATCACCGACTGCCTGCCGACCTTTGGCGATTATCAAGACGCGATGAAGGCGGGCGAGGATTTCCTGTATCACAGCCTGATCTCGCCCTATCTGAACATCGGCCTTCTGACCGCGCGCGAGGTATGCGCGCGGGCCGAGCGGGCCTACCAGTCCGGCGACGCGCCGATCAACGC
This sequence comes from Paracoccaceae bacterium, assembly GCA_031371185.1. Taxonomy (GTDB): domain Bacteria; phylum Pseudomonadota; class Alphaproteobacteria; order Rhodobacterales; family Rhodobacteraceae; genus CAIYZT01. The sequence continues at coordinate 6,420 of JANMJC010000266.1, forward strand.
GGTCGAGGGGTTCATCCGCCAGATCCTGGGCTGGCGTGAATTCGTGCGGGGCATCTACGGGACGGAAATGCCCGGCTACGCCTTGACCAACCACCTTGACGCCACCCGCGACCTGCCCGCGATGTACTGGACCGGGCTGACGCCGATGCGCTGCATGGCCGAATGCATCGGCACCACCCGCCGCCACGCCTATGCCCACCACATCCAGCGCCTGATGGTCACCGGCAACTTTGCCCTGCTGGCGGGCGTGGAACCGGCGCAGATCGAAGACTGGTATCTGGCCGTCTATGCCGATGCCTTCGAATGGGTTGAATTGCCCAATGTCCACGGCATGGTGATGCATGCCGATGGCGGGCGGATGGGATCGAAACCCTATGCCGCCTCGGGGGCCTATATCGACCGGATGTCGGATTACTGCACAGGCTGTGCTTATGATCCCAAGGTCAAGCTGGGACCAGAGGCCTGCCCGTTCAACTATCTGTACTGGAACTTCCTGATCGAAAACGCCGCAACCCTGAAACCCAATCCCCGCATGTCGCTGCCCTATGGGACCCTGTCCAAAATGCCGGCAGAGCAGCGGGCCGAAATCATCCGCGCCTCCGCCGCCTTTCTGTCCGGGCTTCAGACCCCGACAGCGCCCATCCAGCCGAGTCTGGACCTGTGAGGATGTCAGACCCTGATCAGCCGGCTCTTGGGGAAAGCGACCCGAAGACAGAACGGACCGCAACCCGCGCCGAGGCCGAGAAGATCCTGGCGGCTTTCGCGGCGCGCATGGGGCCGCGCTATGCCAACGGCCGCAACACCGACCACGGCCCCGGCGCGCACAAGGCGGTGTCGGTTCTGTCGCCCTATGTCCGGCGCAGGCTGGTGCTGGAATCGGAAATGGTGGCCCTGGCATTGGCCCGCCATGGGCCCGAAGAGGCCGAGAAATTCATCCAGGAGGTGATCTGGCGCGGCTATTTCAAGGGCTGGCTGGAACGCCGTCCGCAGGTCTGGGACAGCTACCGAGCGGGGCTTGAGGCCGATCTGGCGGCCCTTGACCGCGACCGCCGCCTGCGCCGCGATGTGGGCAGGGCGATGACAGGGCGAACCGGGCTGGAGTGTTTCGACGCCTGGGCCACGGAACTGGTGGACACCGGCTATCTGCACAACCACGCGCGGATGTGGTTCGCCTCGATCTGGATCTTCACCCTGAGGCTGCCCTGGAGGCTGGGGGCGGATTTCTTCTATCGCCACCTGCTGGACGGCGACGCCGCGTCCAACACACTGGGCTGGCGATTGGTCGCGGGCCTGCATACGCGGGGCAAGCCCTATCCCGCCGACGCGCAGAACATCGCCGCCTTCACTGCCGGGCGCTTCACCCTTCGCCCCGGCGATCTGGCCGAGGTGACGCGCGGGCTTGAAGCGGACGAACCTGACGGACTGCCGCCTGTCCTGTCGCTGCGCCGGTTCATGGCCCCCAAAGCGGGCCTTCCGACCGCCCTGCTGATCACGGACGAGGACTGCCGGGTTGAGGATTTCGATCTTGCAGCCCTCGATATCCGCGCAACCGCCACGCTGGCGGCCGGGTCGCTGCGCTCACCCTTGCCCATCTCAGATCTGGTCACGCGGTTCGAGGCGGATGCCCTGGCGGATACCGCGATGCGTGTCGTGGCCCGGCCCGATGTCTTGCAGGCGTCGGACCCGGTCCTTCTGGCCCGGTGGGCCGGGGCAGCCGGGGCCAGGCAGATAGTCACACCCTACATCACCCGGGGGCCCCTGAAAGACTGGATCGATCTGGCAGCCCCGTCCCTGGCAACTGCGGGCATCAGCCTTTGCGAATGGCAGCGCGGCTGGGACGCCGCGATCTGGCCGCATGCGACCGCAGGGTTCTTCAAGGTCAGGCAGAACATCCCGAGGATCCTTGAGCAGGCATTGCCATGACCGCCGATCAGACCCTCCCGACGGGCAAGGCCGGACGCCATCGAAGGTGGCCCCGTCCTTCAAACCGTCCAAGGCGGGCAAGGGCCCTGCCCTGATGCCCCTTCAACCCTTTGGTCCCGCGTTGTGACCCGCCCGGGGTCCTGGGGGCGCGACGCCGTGGCCCGGATCGCAAGCCGCAAGGGCGGGCCACCAGCGGCCCTGCCGAAAGATCGAACCGGCCCGACAGGTCCCGCCCTGGCACAGGTCAGGCATTTCGTGCGCCCGAACCCGTCGCGGCCCGTGACCTTTGGCCAAGTGAAATCACAACCCGCTGATACAAAACACATATCCAAACTGCCCGCCAGTGGACACACCCCCTGCCGCCCTGCTAGGCTTGTGCGCATCATGTCCGCCCTGTGCCGCGTTTGCCTTACCCAGTTTCAGGCGGGCATTCGCTGCCCGGCCTGCCGGTCTCCGCTTGTCGTCGCCCATCCCGAGTTGACCCAGCTTTCCATCGCCCACATGGATTGCGACGCCTTCTATGCATCGGTCGAAAAGCGCGACAACCCTGAACTGCGCGACCATCCGGTCATCGTGGGGGGTGGCACGAGGGGCGTGGTTTCCACCTGCTGCTACCTTGCCCGCATCCGGGGCGTCCGCTCGGCCATGCCGATGTTTCAGGCCCTCAAACTGTGCCCCGAAGCCGTGGTCGTCAAACCCCGGATGTCCGCCTATGCCGAAGCTTCGCGCGCCATCCGCGCCATGATGGAGACGCTGACCCCCGCCATCGAACCCCTCTCGCTGGACGAGGCGTTTCTGGACCTGACCGGCACCGCCCGCCTGCACAGCGCGCCGCCTGCGGTCATGCTGGCCCGCCTGACCCGCGACATGGAAACCGAAGTGGGCCTGACCGGTTCGGTGGGGCTGTCGCACAACAAGTTCCTCGCCAAGATCGCCTCGGATCTGGACAAGCCGCGCGGTTTCTCGGTGGTGGGCGTGGCGGAAACCGAGGCCTTCCTGCGCCCCAAACCGGTGCGCATCCTGTGGGGGGTGGGCACGGCCACCCAGACCGCGCTGGAGGCCGCCGGCATCCGCACCATCGCGGACCTCTTGCGCTGGAACCGCTCTGACCTGATCGCGCGCTTCGGGCAGATGGGCGAGCGGCTGCATTCGCTGGCTTTGGGGCAGGACCACCGCCGCGTGACCCGGGACGAGCGGTTGAAGTCGATTTCAAAGGAAACCACCTTTTTCGAGGACACTTCGGACCCCGACCTGCTGGACGGCCATATCTGGCGCCTGTCCGAACAGGTCGCGGACCGGGCCAAGGCCAAGCATCTTTCGGGCCGCACGGTGACGCTGAAACTGAAGCGCGGCGACTTTCAACTGCTGACCCGTCGCCATTCCCTGTCGGACCCCACCCAACTGACCGACCGCATCTACCGCGCCGCCGCCGATCTGTTCGGGCAGGCCATGGCGAAAGGGCCGTTCCGGCTGATCGGGGTCGGCATCAGCGACCTTGCCCCCGAAGCGCAGGCCGACCTGTCGCGCGACCTTCTGGACCCGCAGGCGACCAAGCGCGCCGCAGCCGAGCGCGCCGCCGATGTGATCCGCGAGAAGTTCGGATCAGACGCGATCATCAAGGGCCGCGCCCTGCGCTGACAGAAGGCCGGAATATTCCCCGGCATCAGGTCTTGGCCAATGGCGGCTTCGGGGCATGGTGCATCGAAATCGCCTTGGCCCCGACCCTGCCCAAGACGGGGGCGGCGGTCGGTTTTTAGCGGCTATGTCCGGCGGCCCCCGGCCATGGCGGCGCTGGCCGCCGGCAGGATCCGCGCAAGAGTTGCGGGTGCAACGGCCGCAGGGTCCTTTCGGGGCAACGGGCGCTGCGAAACCTATTCGGCGGCCAGCGTACTTTGGTCCGACCGCCCCAATTCGGCGACCTGGGCCAAAATCGTCGTCATGACTGACCGGAATGCGGCGAAGTTGCGCCCGCGTTCGACGCGGACCTCGTCCATGTAAAGCCCCCGGTCGATCTCGACCTGGACCACATGGCGCCGTGCCGAGGGGCGGCCATAGCTTTGCGCGATGAAAGCCCCGGCAAAAGGGGTGTTGCGCGCCACGCGCAGCCCGGCGTCGCGAAAGATGGCCTCGATGGCATCGGTGACATGCAAGGCCGCAGCCGCGCCAAAGCGGTCACCCAGAACCACGTCGGGGCACGGCTGACCCGGTCGGGTGTGGCTTTCGATCGCCTCATGCGGCATGGAATGACAATCTACCAGAATGGCCTCGCCAAAGTCACGATTTGTCTCGTCGATCAGAGCGCGCAGCGCGTTGTGATAGGGATACCAATGGGTCCGCAGCCGCGCCTCGACCTCGGTAAGGGCCAATTTGCCGCGGTAAATCTGGCGTCCGCCCGAAATGACGCGGGGAATCACCCCGATTCCGGACGACACCCGCGGGTTGTGTGGCGCGCGTGCGATGCCGTCGATCAGGGCCGGGTCCAATTCGTCGGGGGCCCGGTTCAGGTCCAGAAAGGCGCGCGGCACATCGGCCAAGAGCAGGGGCGCGCCCAGTTCGGGGGCGGCGGCCAGAAGCTCGTCGACAAAGGCATCTTCGGATGACCGCAGGGCGCGGGGATCCAGCACGGATTGGTCAAGAAATGCAGGCGAATAGGCGCGCCCGGAATGGGGCGAGGCAAAGATCACCGATGTGACCTGCACCCTGGGACGCAACAGCCGGTAGGTGGTGGAATGCATCCTGCCCTTCCCTTGATGATCGGACTATACGCGCAAAAACCAATCCACTGAAACCCCTTGAAAGCGCCATCTGTTCTGAGTATAGCCCCGCAGGTCCGATGCGGTTCCGCCCGCGTCCTTTTGTTTGGGGCGTGCGGAAGCCATAGGCAAAGTGGGCGGTTAGCTCAGCGGTAGAGCACTACGTTGACATCGTAGTGGCCACAGGTTCGATCCCTGTACCGCCCACCATTCGCCGCCATCCCCCATGGGGGTGGCACAGGTTTTCAAATGGCGCGTGATGCGCTGCGATTGCAAGGAGACAGCCATGAAGGTTGCAAACTCACTCCGCTCGCTGAAGACGCGTCACCGCGATTGCCAGGTCGTGCGCCGTAAGGGCCGCGTCTATGTGATCAACAAGACGCAGAAACGCTACAAGGCCCGTCAGGGTTGATCTGGTGTTGTCAGCAAGCATGATGGGCCGCCAAGGGTAACCTTCGGCGGCTTTTTCATTGGTTCAGGGTCCTGTCACATGCACCCCAATCCCGCCTTCCGCAATCAGTCGGGCGACCAGAACCTGGCCTTCGCGCGGTCGCGCGGGTTTGGCACCCTGTCGGTCAATGGCGTCACGGGGCCGCTGATGGCCCATATCCCGTTTCTGCTGTCGGAAGATGGCGCCACGGTCGATCTTCATCTCGCCCGATCAAATGCGATTTCCCGGGCGGACCTGCCCTGTGCCGCGGTTCTGGCGGTGGTCGGGCCCGATGCCTATGTCTCGCCCGACTGGTACGATCTGCCCGATCAGGTTCCGACCTGGAACTATGTCGCGGTGCACCTGCGCGGGATGCTGAACCCGCTGCCCGCCGAGGCGCTGGAGCCGATGTTGAACCGCCTTTCGGACCATTTCGAGACCCGGCTGCTTCCCAAGACGATCTGGACCTCCTTCAAGATGTCGGACGGGGTGATGGCGCGGATGATGCGCATGATCCTGCCGTTCCGCCTGACGATCCAGCACATCGAAGGGACGTGGAAGCTGAACCAGAACAAGCCTGCCACGGCGCGGGCGGGCGTCATTCGCGCGCTGCAGGCCCAGAGTGACCCTGCGACGGCGGCCCTTGCAAGCCTGATGCGTGACCTGCCAGAATGATCGGCGGACCCGACGGCGCACCGACGGACCCTTCGATCCCCTGCCCTGAAACCGAGACCGGAATGCAGCTATACACCTCTCCCACCACGCCCTTTGGTCGCAAGGTCGAAGTGCTGATCCTCGAATCAGGGCTGTCAGACCGGGTGACCCTGACCAGGGTGGCCGGCTCGCCGCTGGATCCGGGAAATCTGCCGTTGCATCGCAATCCCCTTGGCAAGATCCCCGCCCTTGTGACCGATGCCGGTCAGGCGATGTTCGACAGCCGGGTGATCTGCCGCTATCTCGATGACCTTTCGGGGGCAGGGCTGTATCTGGCGGGCGAGGCGCTTTGGCCGGTTCTGACGCTGGAGGCGCTGGCCGACGGCGTGCTGGAGGCCGCGCTATTGATGGTTTACGAACTGCGTCTGCGCCCCGAAGCGATGCGGTTTGCGCCGTGGATCGACGGGCAATGGGCCAAGATCACGCGGGCGCTGGATGCGGTCGAAACGGCAGGGCCCGGGCCGCTGGACGGGCCCCTGACCATGGCGCAGATCGCCTTGGGCTGCGCTTTGGGGTATCTGGATTTCCGCCACGACAGCCGCGACTGGCGGCAGGGGCGGCCGGTTCTGGCGGCCTGGGCCAAGGGCTTTGAGAAGCGTCCGGCGATGCTGGCGACCGCACCAAAGGCCTGAGATCGGGCCACGAAAATGTGTCACGTTGGAATCACTGCGACAATTTGCAACCCCCTGGCGCAACAAAAGCCGGTTTCGCCCCCCCCTGCGTGACTTTGACCGCTGGACGGCGCGGATAACCTTGTCTAAAACCCCGCTTTGCAAGGCCGTGGGAAACCCCGGCCCAAATGTTGCATGGCTGGCTTTGCCAAAGCGGCCTTGGAAGGGAGAAGATCTCGTGTCCCACGCAGACGAAACCGCAGGGTCCCGCCGGGATTTCCTGTATTATGCAACCGCCGGGGCAGGCGCCGTTGCAACCGGGGCCGCCGTGTGGCCGCTGATCAACCAGATGAACCCCTCGGCCGATACCCGCGCCCTGGCGTCGATCTTCGTCGATGTGGGCGGGGTCGAGGTGGGTACGCAGTTGACCGTGAAATGGCGCGGCAAGCCGGTGTTCATCCGCCGCCGCACCCCCGAAGAGATCGAGGCCGGCCGCGCCGTCAAGATCGAAGAACTGGTTGACCCCCGCGCCGAGAACGAAAACGTCGGGCCCGAAGCCGATGCCGCCGACACCAACCGCACCCTGGACGAGGCCGGTGAATGGCTGGTCATGCTGGGCGTCTGCACGCACCTCGGCTGCGTCCCCTTGGGTACTTCGGGCGATTTCGGCGGCTGGTTCTGTCCGTGCCACGGCTCGCATTACGACACCGCAGGGCGCATCCGCAAAGGACCCGCGCCGCGCAACCTGCCCGTGCCGGTTGCCAAGTTCGAAGACGCCACCACGATCAAGCTTGGTTAAGGAGACCAGAATATGGCCGGTATTCCGCACGACCATTACGAGCCCAAGTCGGGCTTTGCGAAATGGCTCTATTCCCGCCTTCCGGTGGCGAGCCTTGTTCATGACGCGCTGGTGATCCCGACGCCCAAGAACCTGAACTGGATGTGGATCTGGGGCATCGTTCTGGCCTTCTGCCTGGGGCTGCAAATCGTGACCGGCATCGTGCTGGCGATGCATTACACGCCGCATGTCGACATGGCCTTTGCCTCGATCGAGCACATCATGCGCGACGTGAACGGCGGCTACATGCTGCGCTATCTGCACATGAACGGCGCATCGCTGTTCTTCTTTGCGGTCTATCTGCATATCTTCCGGGGGCTGTACTACGGCAGCTACAAGGCCCCGCGCGAGGTGACCTGGATCATCGGCATGCTCATCTATGTCCTGATGATGGCGACAGCGTTCATGGGCTATGTTCTTCCCTGGGGTCAAATGTCGTTCTGGGGCGCCACGGTGATCACCGGCTTCTTCGGCGCCATTCCCGGCGTCGGCGCGTCCATCCAGACCTGGTTGCTGGGCGGCCCGGCGGTGGACAATGCCACGCTGAACCGCTTCTTCAGCCTGCACTACCTGTTGCCCTTCGTGATCGCTGCGCTGGTCGCGGTGCATATCTGGGCATTCCACACCACCGGCAACAACAACCCGACCGGCGTCGAAGTTCGCCGCACCTCAAAGGAAGAGGCCGCGAAAGACACGGTTCCGTTCTGGCCCTACTATGTGATCAAGGATCTTTTTGCGCTGACCGTCATTCTGGCAATCTTCTTTGCCGTGGTCGGTTACATGCCCAACTATCTTGGCCACCCCGACAACTATAGCGTCGCGAACCCGCTGTCGACGCCGGCGCACATCGTTCCGGAATGGTACTTCCTGCCGTTCTACGCGGTTCTCAAGGCCTTTACCGCCGACGTGTGGGCGGTGCAATTGGTCCACTTCCTGTCCTTTGGAATTGTCGATGCCAAACTGTTCGGGGTTCTGGCGATGTTCGGTTCGATCGCCGTCATGGCCTTCGCACCGTGGCTTGACACCTCTTCGGTGCGCTCCGGTCGCTTTCGTCCGAAGTTCAAGGCGTGGTTCTGGCTGCTTGTCATCGACTTTGTCGTGTTGATGTGGGCCGGTTCGCAAACCCCGTCCGAGATGATCGCCTGGATATCCCTGATCGCGGCGACCTACTGGTTCGCCTATTTCCTGGTGATCCTGCCGCTGCTTGGCGTGCTGGAAAAGCCGCTGCCGCAACCGGCCACGATCGAAGATGACTTCAAGTCGCACTATGCGCCGAACCCGGCCGAGTGAGAGAAAGGAACTGACTGAGATGATACGCAAGATCGCAATCAGCGCTGTTTCCGCTCTGGTCCTGACCACGGGGGCCGCCTTTGCCGGCGAGGCCCTTCAGGCCGAAGACATCGCCTTTTCCTTCGAGGGCCCCTTCGGCACCTTCGACGAGCATCAGTTGCAGCGCGGCCTGCAGATCTATACCGAGGTCTGCGCGGCCTGCCACGGGCTGAAATACGTGCCGATCCGTACCCTGGCGGACGAAGGCGGTCCGCATCTGCCCGAAGATCAGGTGCGCGCCTATGCCAAGGCCTTCCCGGTCCTGGACGAAGACGCGAACCGGGCGGCGCTGTATGATGTGGCCAAGGGCGAGTTTCGCCCCCTCGTCCCGGCGGACAAGTTCCCGGCCAACACGATGATGGCCGCGCCGGACCTGTCGTTGATGGCAAAGGCACGCGCCGGCTTTTCGGGCCCCCACGGTCTGGGCACGAACCAGTTTTTCAAGGGGATGGGCGGGGCAGAGCACATCTATTCGGTCCTGGTCGGATACGAAGAGAACCCGGCCTGCGCGCCCGAAGGCATCGACGGCTTTTACTACAACAAGGCGTTCGGCAATGGCGGCGTGCCGGACAGCTGCAAGAAGGACGGCGTTTCGACCATCGAGGGAAGCTGGATTGCCATGCCCCCGCCGCTGGCCGATGATCAGGTGACCTTTCAGGACGGCACACCCGCCACCATGCACCAGATGTCCGAAGACGTTTCGGCTTTCCTGATGTGGTCGGCAGAGCCGAAACTGATGGCGCGCAAGGAAGTGGCGTTCAAGGCCGTGATCTTCCTGACGATCCTAGCCTCGCTGCTGTACCTGACCAACAAGCGGTTGTGGGCGGGCATCAAGGGCAGAAAACACGCCTGAAACCGGCGAAGGACCCTGCTTTGGCCCCCGCACCCGAAAGGATGCGGGGGCTTTTCTTTGAGACGGCGCGCCCGCGCTCAGCCCAGATAGTCTTGCAGGGGCTGTGGCGGGTCGGCGAACAGGCGGGCGGTTTCCTGCGGCGCGCTTGCCACCCCGTCGGCCACCACGACGGTTCGTTCGGCAAAGCCCTGCACGTCACGGGGGTCGTGGCTGACCATGATGACCAGCGCGCCGGTTTCGGTGGCAACCTCGCCCACCAGGGCCAGCATCTCGGCCCGCAGGGCCGGGCCAAGGGCGGCAAAGGGCTCGTCCAGCAACAGGATGGACCGTGCCCGCAACAAGGCCCGCGCCAGGGCCGCGCGCCCTGCCTGTCCGCCCGAAAGCGCGCCGGGCTTGCGCTTGTCCATCCCCGCCAGACCAACCCGCGCCAGCGCCGCATCGACCTTTTGCCGATCGGCCCGTGACAGCCGAAGATCGGGCGACAGGCCAAGCCCCAGATTCTGCGCCAGGCTCAGATGCGGAAACAGGTTCTGGTCCTGAAACAGGATGGTCACTGGACGCGATCCCGGCGACAGCCCCGCCAAATCCTGTCCCTGCCACAGAATCCGGCCAGATGTTGGCGTGACAAAGCCCGCAATGGCCATCAGCAAGGTCGATTTTCCCGCACCCGACGGCCCGATCAGCGCCAGACGCTCGCCCGCGGGGGCCGTCCAGTTGGCGGTCAGCCCAAAGGCGCCCCGCCGCAAGTCCAGTTTATCAAGCGTCAACATCGCGCGCCCCCAGGGCATCGAGCAGCGCAAACAGCGCGAAACTGAGCGCAACCAGCACCAGCGCCACTGCCGCCGCCGCCTGCATCTGATAGGCCCCCATCAACCGACTGGCCAGCAAGGGCAGGGTCTGCGTGCGTTCCGAAGCGAACAGGGCGATCACCCCCAGATCTCCCATCGACAAGGCGGCGGCGAGTCCGGCGCCAAAGGCCAGGGGGCGGCGCAGACGGGGCAGGTACAGCACCCGCAGCGCCGCCCCCCCGGTCAGACCCAAGGAACCCGCCAGCCTGGCATAGTCGGCCGTCACCCGGCGGGCAGGCGGCAACAGCAGGCGGATCAGAAACGGCAGGGTCAGCACGGCGTTGACCAGCACCGTCACCGGCAGGGCCAGGCTGTCCGGCGCCCATGGCCGCGTCATCAGGAACAGCCCGGTGCCAAGGACCAGCGCCGAGGTGGCCAGCGGCAACATGCCCGCAATCTCCAGCAGCCGATGCCCCGGCCCGCGCGCTGCAATGGCCAGCGACAGGGTCAGCGCCAGCGTCACGCAAAGCCCGGCCGAGGCCAGCGCCACCAGAACCGAGCGCAACGCCGCCAGGGTCGTGCCTTGCGGCAGATCGGCAAGCCCCGGCACGCCGCGCCAGATCACAGCCAGAAGGGGCAGCCCCAGAAACAGCACCGCCATCGCGATCACCGCGCCATCGCCCAGACGCCGCCACCCTTCGGGGGCAAAAGCCAGGTCGGTCAGCGCCGCCCCCCGGCCGGCATCGTGAAGGAAGGGAAAGGCGGCCCGGGCGACCAGCAGGGTCACAGCCGCGCAAAGGCCGAACTGCAACCCCGCCAATTTCGCGGCACGGCTCAGGTCAAACTCGAACCGCAGCGCCTGATAGATCAGCAATTCCACGGTCGAGGCCCTTGGCCCGCCTCCCAGTGTCAAGGCGACGGCAAAGCTGGTCAGGCAGATCAGAAACACCGCAAGGAACGCGCCGGGAAGCACGCGCACCAGCATGGGCCGCTCCAGATGCCATGCCATCGCCCGCGGGCCCATCGACAGGGATGCGGCAAGGCGGAACCGCTCTGCCGGGATCTCCTGCCAGCTCATCAGCAGCATCCGCGTGGCAAAGGGCAGGTTCAGGAACACATGGGCCAGCACGACGCCCTGCAAGCCGAAGATCGAAACCGGCGGCAGGTTCAGGGCCGTCAGACCCAGGTTGACCGGGCCCGCGCGCCCGAAAATGGCCAGAAGGCCCAGAACCGCCACCAGAACCGGCAGGACGAATGGCGCGCCCAGAAGGGCGATCAGGGCGTTGCGCCCGTAAAAGCGCCGCCGAAACAGGGCGCGCGCCAGCGGTACGGCCAGCAGGCACGACACGACCGCCGACAGCGCGGCTTGCGTCAGGGTAAAGCGCACCGCCGCCCAATCCGAGGGTCCCAAACCGGTCAGGCCGGTGCCCCGGCCCCAAAGCATCGCCGCCGATCCCAGGGTCAGGGCGGCGATGACCAGGGCCACCAGACCGGGCAGGAACCGCAGTCCCTGCCCGACCGAAAAGGGGGAAGTTGGTGTCATTTCGACAGCGCTTCCGCCCATTCCGCGATGGCAGGGGCGCGGGCAGTCTGGGCCTGTTCGGCCGGCAACAGCAGCGAGGTCCGGGGTTGGATCAGGGTCTCAAACCCTGCAGGCAGGCCCGCTGCGGGCATTGTGGCCGGATACATCCAGTTGGTGGTGATCAGCGCCGTCTGGGCGGCATCCGAGGTCAGATAGGCCAGAAAGGCATCGGCAAGCGCGGGCTGGTCGGAAGCGGCCAGTTTGCCCGCAACCTCGACCTGCATGTAATGCCCCTCGGCGAACAGGGCGGCTGCCTTGGTGGCGTCGCCCTCGGCGATCAGATGATAGGCGGGCGAGGTGGTGTAGGACAGAACCATGTCGGCCTCGCCGTCCAGAAACATGTTGTAGGCCTCGGTCCAGCCCGGGGTCACGGTCACGATATTGTCGGCCAGCGCCTGCCAGATCTGCGGGGCGCGCGGGCCATAGGCCGCCTTGACCCACATCACCAGCCCCAGCCCCGGCGTCGATGAGCGCGGATCTTCGATCAGGATTTTCAGATCGGACGCAGCCAACTCTTCGAACGAGGTGGGCGGGGTGGCCAGTTTGGTGGTGTCATAGACCATGGCAAACCAACCCCAGTCAAAGGGCACGAAGTTGGGGTCGGCAAAGGGCACGGGCAGCGCGTTGGGACGGGCCTTTACCGGGGCGAACAGGCCGGTCGCCGTGGCATCCGCCGTCAGCGTTGTGTCCAGCCCCAGAACCACATCGGCCCCGGAGGTGGTCCCCTCCAGCCGGATCCGGGCCAGAACGGCGGCCCCGTCCCCCGCCGTGACAAAGCGCAGGTCGCAGGCGCAGATCGCCTCGAACCCCGTTTCGATCACCGGGCCCGGGCCCCATTCGGTGGCAAAGCTGTCGTAGGTCAGGACAGTCAGGACGGGTGTCTCTGCCCAGGCCCAGGGGGCAAGGGTGACAAGGCCCGCAGCGAGGAGTGTGGTTTTCATCGGTCTTCTCCAACGTTGCGACGGAAATGGTCGGTTCTGGAGAATTCCATGGACCTTCCCTCCGCCGGTATGATCCGGTTCAGGTTCAACGGGTCCGCATCGCTGCATCTCAGCCGGTCGGGGGGTCAGGCGGGCCTGCTCCCCCTCGGGCACCCCGAGGTGCGGCTGACCATAAGGGAATTTCTGCCAAGGGCAAGGGCGCCGATCTTTGGGGTTTATCGGCGGCGGGGCATGGCTTATGGGTCAGGCAAGCAAGGAGCCGCACGCATGAGCCTGAACACCTTTGGTCACCTGTTCCGCGTGACAACCTGGGGCGAAAGCCATGGGCCCGCGATTGGCTGCACCGTTGACGGCTGCCCGCCGGGGATCGCGCTGTGCGAGGCCGACCTGCAACCCTGGCTGGACAAGCGCAGGCCGGGAACCAGCAAGTTCACCACGCAGCGCAAGGAAGCGGACGAGGTGCGCATCCTGTCCGGGGTGTTCGAGGGCATGACCACGGGCACGCCAATTCAACTGATGATCGAAAACACCGACCAGCGCAGCAAGGACTACGGCGACATCGCGCAGGCCTTCCGGCCAGGCCATGCCGATCTGACCTATCACCAGAAGTACGGAGTTCGCGACCCTCGCGGCGGCGGCCGGTCCAGCGCCCGCGAAACGGCGGCACGGGTGGCGGCGGGAGGTGTGGCGCGCAAGGTGCTGGCGCAACTGATGCCCGACCTGCGGATCACCGGCTATATGGTGCAGATGGGCCCGCGCGAAATCGACCGCGCCCGGTTCGATGCGACCGTCATCACCGACAATCCGTTCTGGTGCCCCGATCCGGTGGCCGCCGAAGACTGGGCCGAATACCTGGACAACCTGCGGCTGGCGCATAACTCGGTGGGCGCGGTGATCGAGGTGACCGCCTCGGGCGTGCCAGCGGGTCTTGGCGCGCCCTTGTACGCCAAGCTCGATTCCGATCTGGCGGCCGCGATGATGTCGATCAATGCGGTCAAGGGCGTCGAGATTGGCGAGGGCATGAACGCCGCCCGCCTGACCGGAGTCGAGAATGCCGACGAAATGCGGATGGGGCCCGACGGGGTGACCTTTTTGTCAAACCACGCCGGGGGAATTCTGGGCGGCATCAGTTCGGGGCAGGATGTGGTGGTGCGCTTTGCGGTCAAGCCGACCTCGTCGATCCTGACGCCCCGGGCGACGGTCACGGTTGCGGGGGACGAGATCGATCTGGTCACCAAAGGCCGCCACGACCCCTGCGTCGGTATCCGCGCCGTTCCAGTGGGCGAGGCGATGATGGCCTGCGTTCTGTTGGATCACCTGCTTCTGGACCGGGGTCAGACCGGCGGCCATCGCGGACGGATCGGCTAAGGTCTAAAGATACCCCTGAGAGCGGAAGCTGAGTTCGCGGGATTTCCCGATGATCAGATGGTCATGCAGATTGATCCCCAGAACCCGCGCCGCGTCCTGCACGGCCAAGGTCATCGAAATATCCTGCTCGGACGGGGTCGGGTCGCCCGAGGGGTGATTGTGCACCAAGATCAACGCGCTGGCGTTCAGTTCCAACGCGCGTTTGACCACCTCGCGCGGGTAGACCGGCACATGATCGACGGTGCCCTTGGCCTGTTCCTCATCCGCGATCAGCACGTTCTTGCGATCCAGAAACAGGATGCGGAACTGTTCGGTTTCGCGGTGGGCCATGGCGGTGTGGCAATAGTCCAAGAGCGCATCCCAGGACGACAGGACCGGCCGGTTCATCACCCGGGCGCGCATCATGCGCTGTGCGGCGGCTTCGACGATCTTCAATTCGGTGATCACAGCCTCGCCCACGCCCTTGACCATCGACAGGCGGGCCGGCGTGGCGGTGACCACCCGGTTGAAATCGCCGAAGCTGTCCAGAAGCAGGCGGGCCAGCGGTTTGACATCCTGCCGGGGGATGGCGCGGAACAGGACAAGTTCCAGAAGTTCGTAATCGGGCAGGGCCGTGGCCCCCCCGTCGCGGAACCGGGCGCGCAGGCGGGCGCGATGATCGGAGATGTAGGACGGCAGGCGGGCGCCCGAAAGCGGTTCAGCAACCGCTTCATCCCCGTCGCCGGGCGGGGCGAAGAGGGGAAAACTGCCGTCGTGAAAGCCGGAATGTGCCATGGCCGCAGGGTGGCATGATCTTGGTGAAAGAAGGGTTAACGCGACCGCCGAAAACGGGCAGGATGAAAGGCGATCAGCCCTTCATCCCGTCCCAGAATCCCTTGACCTTGGAAAAGAAACTCTTGCCCTCGGGGTGGTTTTCTTCGGACAGGGCTTCGAATTCGCGCAGAAGTTCCCTTTGGCGCGCGGTCAGGTTGACCGGCGTTTCGACCGCCAGTTCGATCAGCATGTCACCCGATCCGCCGCCGCGCAGCGCGGGCATGCCCTTGGCGCGCAGGCGCATCTGCTTGCCGGTCTGGGCGCCGGCCGGGATTTTCACCTTGCTGCGGCCACCTTCGATGGTCGGCACTTCAACCTCGCCCCCCAAAGCGGCGGTGGTAAAGGTCACGGGCACGCGGCAGAACAGGTGGATGCCGTCGCGCTGAAAGATCGTGTGCTCGCGCACCTCGATGAAGATGTACAGATCACCCGAAGGGCCGCCGCGCATGCCGGCCTCGCCCGCGCTGGCCAGCCGGATCCGCGCGCCGGTTTC
>JANMJC010000316.1:0-16581 GCA_031371185.1 Paracoccaceae bacterium
TCCATGTGACGCAATCCAAGCCGCTCCGCCGCCCCGCGCACCACGCCGACCAGCCCCGCGTCAAACGTCACCGGATCGAAATGCCCGACCGCCTCGATCCCGATCCCAAGCCCCAGTTCCGCCGCGACCGAGGCCGCCGCCCGCTCCACCTCGCCGCGCATCGCGTCCAGCTTGGACTGATCGGGCGAACGGATATCGACGGTAAAGATCACCTTCCCCGGGATCACGTTGCGCGAGTTCGGAAAGACCTTGACCTGCCCCACCGCGCCCACCGCGCCCGGCTGATGCGCCATGGCGATCTGGTGCACCCGTTCGGTGATCCGCGCCATGCCCAGCCCCGCGTTGACCCGCATCGCCATCGGCGTGCTGCCGGTATGGGCGTCGCGCCCGGTCAGCGTGACCTCCAGCCACCACAGGCCCTGCCCGTGGGTCACAACGCCGATCTCGGCCCCCTGGGCCTCCAGTATCGGGCCCTGTTCGATGTGCAGTTCCAGCATGGCATGCATCTTCCGCGCGCCCACGACCTCGTCACCAACCCAGCCGATCCGGGCCAGTTCGTCGCCAAAGCGCTTGCCGTCCATGTCGGTGCGGCCATAGGCATAGTCTTGCGTGTGAAGTCCCGCGAAGACCCCGCTCGCCAGCATCGCAGGGGCAAACCGCGCGCCCTCTTCATTCGTCCAGTTGGTCACCACGATCGGGTGGCGGGTGCGGATGTTCAGATCGTTCAGCGTGCGCACCACTTCCAGCGCGCCCAGAACCCCCAAGACCCCGTCATAGCGCCCGCCGGTCGGCTGGGTGTCCAGATGAGAGCCCATGTAGACCGGCAGCGCGGCGGGGTCGCTGCCCGGACGGGTGGCAAACATGCTGCCCATGCTGTCCACGCCCATCGTCATGCCCGCCGCCTGACACCAGCGCGCGAACAGGTGCCGCCCCTCGCCATCGGCGTCGGTCAGGGTCTGGCGGTTGCAGCCGCCCGCCACGCCCGGCCCGATCAGGGCCATCTCTTGCAAGCTGTCCCACAACCGGGCCGCGTTGATCCGCTGATTGGCCCCCGTTTGCGCCATCTCGTCTCTCCCTGTCCGCGTCTTCGGGGTCTTGATGCCCCTTGCAGCGAATCTTTTTCTGACCGTATGGTCAGATCGAAACGCATCACAACCTGACCAGCCGGTCAATGAAAATCTTGGGGAAGCAATCCCGATGTCCGAACCGCTTCGCCCCCTGCGCCGCAACGAGATCAGGCTGCAGAATGAAACGCTGATCCTGCAAGCGGCCGAGAAAGTCTTTGCCGAGGCGGGGTTTGGCGGGGCGACGGTGCAACTGATCGCGGATGTGGCAGGTCTGCCCAAGGCCAACCTGCTGTATTATTTTTCCTCCAAGGAAGACCTTTATCGCCGTGTCGTGCGCAACATCTTCGAGATCTGGCTGCACGCCGCCGAAAGCATGGACCGGGCGGCGGGGCCCGTCGAAGGCATCGGCGCCTATATCGACGCCAAGATGGAGATTTCGCGGCGCCATCCCGACGGGTCCAAGGTCTGGGCCTCCGAGGTGATGCACGGCGCGCCGGTCATTCAGGACTATCTGGAGACCACGTTGCGCGACTGGACCACCGGGCGCGCGGCCCTGATCCAGCGCTGGATCGACGAGGGCAGGATGGCCCCGGTCAACCCCGAGCACCTGCTGTACATGCTGTGGGCCACCACCCAGCACTATGCCGATTTCGGCCACCAGATCGAAACGCTGAACGGCGGCGAACCCCTGTCCGAGGCGCAGTGGCGCGCCGCCAAGGACAGCGTCAAGACCATGATCCTGCGCGGCATCGGCGCCATTTGACGCTTTGAGAGTTTTCGACGAAAACGCGGCCAGACCCTGTTCACAAAGGCCTGCGATGTCCGACCTTGTCCGCCAGCTCGAATCCGAGGCCCGCGACCTCATCTTTCCGCGCTTCGATGCGGGGCTGGCGCTGGATCTGGGCAGGGCCCTGGTCGCCCGCGCCATGGCGGCGGAACTGCCGGTCGTGATCAACATCCGCAGCCCGGGCCGGACCTTGTTTCATGCCGCCCTGCCCGGGTCCGAAGCGCTGAACGACCACTGGGCGCAACGCAAGTCCGCCACCTCGCTGATGTTCGGGCTGTCGTCCTATCTGGTGGGGCAGCGCAATCTTGCCAAAGGCGAAAGCCTGACCAAACAGGGGCTTGACCCGTTTGAGTATGCCGATCACGGCGGGGCGGTGCCGATCGTGGTTCAGGGTCTGGGTCTTGTGGCCGTGGCCACGGTGTCGGGCCTGCCGCAGGCCGAGGATCACGCGCTCGTGGTGGATGCGATGCGGGCGCTTCTGGCCAGTCTCTGATCGGTCGGACTGGCGCAAAGCGAGAGGTGCTTTCACGGCCTCCGTCTTCACGTTTTCTTCGCGTTCATCCCACACGACGAAAGGGCAATGCCCGACCGCCGGGTGGGCAAGCAACCAGAGTTCTAAAGCGGTTCAAGTCTTGACGGAATCAGAATTCAAACCAAGCGTGTTCGAATTCTGATACTTGATGTTTCAACGAGGACTAGAACCGCTCTAAGCGATTTATGGATCAACCTCTCCCCCGGAATTTCTGCTGGTAAGGTCTCAAAATGCCCGCCCGCGGGGGCGGTCGGGCCTTCAATGGCCACATTGGCCTTATTCCGAAGGCGCAGGTTCCTTCAGTTCCACCTCGACAAAGATCATGACCTGCGCACCGCCATTCACCACGTTATGTTCAACCCCCGCATCCCGCCGATAGGATGCGCCCGCAGGCACCACGACCTCGCGCAGCACGTCGCCGGGATCGTGCAACTGCATCCGGCATTCGGTCAGGGCGACGATCACATAATCATGGCCGTGCCGGTGCCAGCCGGTTTCGGCCCCTGGGGCAAAGGTGAACCGGGTCACCCGCACCCGCGCGTCGTCAATCAGGGTTTCTGCCGTGCAAGCCTGTGCCATCCGCATCCTCATCGTTTGACCGCGCGCGCGCGAAGGCTGGTCAGCACCGATGGT
Source organism: Paracoccaceae bacterium (assembly GCA_031371185.1). Lineage (GTDB taxonomy): Bacteria > Pseudomonadota > Alphaproteobacteria > Rhodobacterales > Rhodobacteraceae > CAIYZT01. The sequence goes on from JANMJC010000316.1 coordinate 3,020, forward strand.
CGGCGGCGCTGCGCATTTGCTCCGTGACCAATTCTCTGCCAGACAGGGGGCCGGCGGGCAAGCATTCCCTTGCCGCCACAGGTTCAGATCCCGAGGTCTCGGTTCCATGAAGAAGCCCCTTACCCGCATTCAGGAACGCAATTCCAAGGCCATTCTTGATGCCGCCCTGGACGTGTTTTCCCAACACGGCTTTCGCGGCGCGACGCTGGATCAGATCGCCGAGGTTGCGGGCCTGTCCAAGCCCAATCTTCTGTATTATTTCGCGTCCAAGGACGAGGTTCACAAGACCCTTCTCGCCCGATTGCTGGAAACCTGGCTTGACCCCTTGCGCACGCTGAACCCGCAGGGCGACCCCTTGTCCGAGGTCATGGCCTATGTGCAGCGCAAACTGGAGCTGGCGCGGGATTTTCCGCGCGAAAGCCGGTTGTTTGCCAATGAAATCCTGCAGGGCGCGCCGCGGATGACCGAGGCGATCTCGGGGGATCTGAAAACGCTGGTCGACGAGAAGGCCGCCGTGCTGCAGGCCTGGATGGATGCGGGCCGCCTCGCCCGCGTCTCGCCGCATCACCTGATGTTTTCGATCTGGGCCCTGACCCAGCATTACGCCGATTTCGACGTTCAGGTGCGCGCCGTTCTGGGCGCCGGACATGATCCCTTTGCCGAAGCCGGCGGCTTTCTGACCACGCTTTTTGACCGGCTGCTTCGCGCTTGACGCCAGGGCTGCACCACGGTTCCGCTGGACCTTCCCGCGCAGCCGGTGTAACCCGGCGCCTCATTCGTGACCTCTGTCAAGGTTCCAACGTGCAGAAAACCCAAAAGGCGACGCAGTGACCTCGACCACTGGACAGCCCACTCCGGTGCCAGGTGCTGACACGCACCAAAGCCCGAAAAACCTTTGGAAACTGGTCCTTGGGTGTATCGGCGTCGTCTATGGCGACATCGGCACAAGTCCGATCTATGCCATGCGGGAATCGCTGCATGCCGCCGGGCGCGACGGGTTGAGCCGGGCCGAGGTGATCGGCGTGATCTCGCTTCTGATCTGGACGCTGACCCTGATCGTCACGGTCAAGTATGTGCTTTTGGTCATGCGGGCCGACAACCGGGGCGAAGGCGGCACGCTGTCGCTGGTGGCCCTGGTGCAGCAGGCGATCAAGAAGCGTCCGGGCTGGCTTCTGGCGGTGGGCGTTGTGGGGATTTCGCTGTTCTTCGGCGATGCGATGATCACCCCCGCCATGTCGGTTCTGTCAGCGGTCGAAGGCATGTCGCTGGTCGCCCCGGGCTTCGCGCCTTATGTCGTTCCCGTCACGCTGGTCATCATTCTGGGCCTGTTTCTGTTTCAAAGCCAGGGCACCGAGCGGGTCGCCGGGCTGTTCGGGCCGATCATGGTGGTGTGGTTTCTGGCGATGGCTGCCCTTGGGATCCGCCACGTCGGCGATGATCTGGAGATATTGAAGGCGTTGAACCCGCAATATGCCGCGGGCTTTCTGGCAACCAACGGCCTTGCGTCGTTCATCGTTCTGGGCTCGGTGTTTCTGGCCGTCACCGGCGGCGAGGCGCTGTATGCCGACATGGGCCATTTCGGCCGCAAGCCGATCCGCATCGCCTGGGGCCTACTGGTGTTCCCCTCGCTGGCGCTGTCCTATCTGGGGCAAGGGGCGCTTGTGCTGCACAACCCGGCGGCGGCGGCCAATCCGTTTTTCCTGATGGCGCCGGAATGGGCGTTGTTGCCGATGGTCATCCTGGCAACGGCCGCCACGGTGATCGCGTCGCAAGCGGTGATTTCAGGCGCGTTTTCGATGATGCAGCAGGCGGTTCAGATGGGCCTTCTGCCGCGACTGGAAATTCGCCACACCTCGGAAACCCAACTGGGCCAGATCTTTCTGCCCCGCGTGAACATGATCCTGATGGTCGGCGTTCTGGCCCTGGTGATCGCCTTTGGCACCTCGACGAACCTGGCCTCGGCCTATGGCATCGCGGTGACCGGCGACATGGTGATCACCTCGATCCTGGCGATCGTGCTGTTCCGCCGCGCCTGGCTCTGGCCGATCTGGCTGGTGGCGGGCGTCATGCTGCCGATCCTTGCGATCGAGATTCTGTTCCTGAGCGCCAACGCCATGAAGATCGTCGACGGCGGCTATGTTCCGGTGATCATGTCGGCCACCATGTGCCTGCTGATCTTTACCTGGGTGCGCGCGACGGCCTATGTTTCCCGGAAATCACATGACTCTGCGGTGGCGCTGCCACAACTGATCCGGATGCTGGAAAAGTCGCACCCGATCGAAGTGCCGGGCACCGCGGTTTTCCTGACGCAAGACCCCGAAACCGCACCCTCCGCGCTTTTGCACAACCTGAAACACAACCGGGTTCTGCACTCGCAGAATTTCATCGTCACGGTCGGGGTCACGACCACGCCCACGGTTCCCGATGCCAACCGCATCCAGCTTGAGCGGCTGACCGACAACTTCCTGCGGGTGAAGCTGTACTTCGGCTACATGGAAACGCCCAACGTGCCCAGGGCGCTGGCCCTTGCCCGCCGTCGGGGCGAGAAATTCGACATCATGACGACCTCGTTCTTTCTGAACCGCCGGTCCTTCAGATCGGCGCGCCATCACGGTCTGCCGTTCTGGCAGGAACGCATCTTCATCGCGATGTCGAAATCGGCATCGGACGCCACGGCGTTTTACTGCCTGCCGTCCAACCGGGTGGTCGAAATGGGCCAGCAGATCGCGATTTGACGGGGGCGTCAGGCCAGCATTCCGCGCAAAATCTCTGCGCCGATGCGGTGGCTTTCCAGACGTTTGGCCGGATCGTGGATCATGCCGGTCACGATGATCTCATCAGGCGCGTAGCGCTGGTGCAGGTCCGCGAGGTGCCGGTGAACCGCCTCGGGCGCGCCCACAGCCGAACAGGACAGGGCGCGCTCGACCTCGCGCAGCATCGGAGCGGGCACCTCCGACAGATCGGCGGACGGCACCGGCAGCTTACCCGGGCGCCCCATGCGCAGACGGGCAAAAGCCAGAACCTGACTTGACCGCAAGAAAAGCGCTTCGGCATCGGTTGCGGCGGCGCACAGACCGACGGCCATCATGAAATAGGGCCGCGCAAGCCTGCGCGAGGGCCGGAAGGTGGCGCGGTAGGTTTCGGCGGCCTCTGCCAGCATCTGCGGCGCGAAATGGCTGGCAAAGGCATAGGGCAGGCCCAGATAGGCCGCCAGCTGCGCGCCATAAAGGCTGGAGCCCAGGATCCAGACCGGCACCTGCGTCCCCTCTCCGGGCACCGCGCGCACCGGGGCGTCCGGATCCGGGGCATCCAGATATCCCAAGAGTTCCAGAACGTCCTCGGGAAAGCGGTCCGACCCGTCCATGCCGCGGCGCAGGGCCCGCATCGTCTGGCCATCGGTGCCCGGCGCGCGCCCGACCCCCAGATCAATGCGCCCCGGATAAAGGGTTTCCAGCGTGCCAAAGGCCTCGGCCACCTGCAGCGGCGCGTGGTTGGGCAGCATGATCCCCCCCGACCCGACCCGGATCTTCCGCGTGCCCCCCGCGACATGGCCGATCATCACCGCCGTCGCGGCACTGGCGATGCCGGGCATGTTGTGATGTTCCGCCAGCCAGTAACGGTGATAGCCCCAGCCTTCGGCGTGTTGCGCGAGGGTCAGCGAACTGGCCAGGGCCTGCGCCGTCGTTGAACCTTCGGGAACCGGGGCCAGGTCCAGAACTGAAAAGTGCTGCAACACCATGAGACTTAACCTTCGCTTAACCAGAATCGCGGAACCTGCCCCCATGGAACACTTTCGCCCCCCGGTCGCAAACCCCAACTGGCTGGCCGCCGTCTTTGACGCAAAGGTCTGCGGCAAGGGCGGCATCCTGCGCCGTGCCGTCGCAGATGTAACGCGAGAGGTGGGACGCGACGCCTTTGTCAACGAAGTGCGGCGTCGCGGCTGGCACCTGATTCAGACCGGCGACCAGTTTGTCGTGTTTTGCCACGCGGGCGACCTTCGCATCCTGTGCTGACCTAAAAATTTTCGTCGAAAATTTTTCGCGCCGAAGATTTTTAGGCTAAAAATCTTCTCATTCCGCCGCCGCCACCGAAGGATTGTTCGGATGGCTGGTCCAGTTGGCGTAATCTCCCACGCGGCGCCCGGTTCTGGGGTCCACCTGACCCTTGGGCATTTCGACCATCGTGATGCAGTTTTCCACCGGACAGACATTGACGCACAGGTTGCAGGCCACGCATTCGTCGTCCATCACGGTAAAGGTCCGATCCGCCGACATGGCAATCGCCTGATGGCTGGTGTCCTCGCAGGCGGCAAAACAGCGCCCGCATTTGATGCAGTCATCCTGAGAAATCAGCGCCTTGGTTACATAGTTCAGGTTCAGATATTGCCAGTCGGTCACATTCGGCACCGCGCGGCCCACCAGATCGGCCACCGACATGTCGCGTTCGTCCAGATACTGCGACAGGCCCGAGATCATTTCCTGCACGATCTTGAAGCCATAGGTCATCACCGCCGTGCAGACCTGCACGTTGCCCGCGCCCAATGCCATGAATTCGGCGGCGTCGCGCCAGGTCGTGACCCCGCCGATGCCGGAAATCGGCAGGCCCGCGGTGTCGCGGTTGCGGGCAATCTCTGCCACCATGTTCAGCGCGATCGGCTTGACGGCCGGGCCGCAATAGCCGCCATGGGTGCCCTTGCCGTCGATCATCGGTTCGGGCGAAAACGAGTCCAGATTGACCGAGGTGATCGAGTTGATCGTGTTGATCAGCGACACCGCATCGGCGCCGCCGCGCTTTGCCGCTTCGGCCGGTTTGCGGATGTCGCTGATATTGGGCGTCAGTTTCACGATCACCGGCATGCGGCTGTGCATCTTGCACCAGCGCGTCACCATTTCGATGTATTCGGGCACCTGACCGACGGCAGAGCCCATGCCGCGTTCCGCCATGCCATGCGGGCAGCCGAAGTTCAGTTCCACCCCATCGGCCTCGGTGTCTTCCAGCCGCGCCAGAATCGACTTCCAGGCGTTTTCTTCGCAGGGCACCATCAGGGAAATCACCAGGGCCCGGTCGCGCCACTTGCGCTTGACCATCTTGATCTCGTCCAGGTTGGTCTGCAGCGGGCGGTCGGTGATCAACTCGATGTTGTTCAGCCCCAGAAGCCGCCGGTCCGCCCCCCAGATCGCGCCGTAGCGCGGCCCCGAGACATTGACCACCGGGGGCCCGTCTTCCCCAAGCGTCTTCCACACCACCCCACCCCAGCCCGCCTGAAAGGCGCGCTCGACGTTGTAAGCCTTGTCGGTGGGCGGGGCCGAGGCCAGCCAGAAGGGATTGGGGGATTTGATGCCGATGAAGTTTGTTGTCAGATCAGCCATGTCAGACCCCTGTCCCCGTCAAAACCGCATGAATGTCTTCCGCCGCGTCACGTCCTTCGGCCACCGCCGTGACCGTCAGGTCATCGCCGCCGGTGGCGCAGTCGCCCCCTGCCCAGATGCCCGGGATGCTGGTGCGCCCGGCCCCGGTGACGGCAATCTTGCCGCCCGCGATCGCCAACCCCTCGGGTGCGCCCGTCAGGGTCTGTCCGATCGCCTTCAGCACCTGATCGGCTTTCAGCACGAAAGTCTCACCCGTGGCCGTCAGCCCGTTCGGGCCCTCGACCATATAGGCCAGTTCAATTTCGCCCGGCCGCACCGCCACGGGGGCGGCATGGGTGACAATGCGCACCCCGGCCCCGGTGGCGTGGTCCTGTTCGTAGCCCGAGGCGCCCATCCGATCCTGACCGCGCCGGTAGACGATGGTGACATTCTGCGCCCCCAGAAGCCGCGACTGGACGGCCGCATCGACGGCGGTCATGCCGCCGCCGATGACAACCACATCGCGCCCGACGGGAAGGGAGGAGAGGGTTCCCGCCTGACGCAATTCCGCAATAAAATCAACGGCATTTCGCACATGAGGCAGATCTTCTCCGGGGCAGCGCAGGGCATTCACGCCCGCCAGTCCGATGGCCAGAAACACCGCGTCAAACTCTGCGCGCAACCGCTCAAAACTCATCCCCCCGGCGCTCAGGGCGGAAACGCCGGTATGGCCTAGAATGCCGCCGATCTGCATCAGCCAGTCCACCTCGGCGCCGGCAAAGCCATTTGTGGTCTTGTAGGCCGCCAGCCCGTATTCGTTCAGGCCCCCCGGCAAGGGCCGCGCATCGTACAGGGCGACCCTGTGGCCATGCATTGCCAAGCGGTGCGCGGCCGCGAGCCCGGCGGGCCCCGCCCCCACGACCGCCACATGCTTGCCCGTCTCGGGCGCCCGCGCGAACGGATGAACCCCCGATGCCATCAGGGTATCGGTGGCAAAGCGCTGCAAGCGGCCAATTTCCACCGGCTTGCCCTCGGCGACCTCGCGCACGCAGACCTCTTCGCACAGAGTCTCGGTCGGACAGACCCGCGCGCACATGCCGCCCAGAATGTTCTGCGCGAAAATCGTGCGCGCCGCCGCTTCGGCCGTTCCGGTGGCGATCTGACGGATGAACAGGGGAATGTCGATGCTGGTCGGGCAGGCCGTCATGCAGGGCGCGTCGTGGCAGAAATAGCAGCGGTCCGCCGCCACCCGTGCTTCGTGGGCCTCAAGCGGCGCGATGTGATCGGCGAAGTTCCGGGTCAGCGCCTCGGCCGGCAAGCGACCTGCGACGATGCCCGGCGTAAAAGGGGATTGGCTCACAAGACACCTCTTGAGGGATGCGGGGGCTTTCGATCTGCCCTCAGGCTGGCACAAGTCCATTTTTTTATCAAACGGTAAATTTTGGGCGGACCAAGAAATCGTGCTCCCAAAAGCCCCGCCCTGCAACAGGGTCTTTTTTCCGGGCCACGGGTGGCGTATACCTGCGCGACCATGGGTCGGCGGGAAGACCGCCAGGGCCCGACCACGCCAACCGAGGACGGCATGAGCAAAAACACAACTGATGCGGACGTGGCTTTCATTTCCGCCCTTGCAGAGCTTTTGAACAAGAACGGACTGACCGAACTTTCGGTAAAGCGTGACTATGGGACCGATGACAGTCTGGATGTGCGGGTGGTCAAGCAGGCCAATGTCGTGACGGTTCAGGCCGCGGCCCCGGTGCACCATGCCGCCGCTTCGGCCCTGGTTGCCGCCGCCGCCGCCCCTTCCGCGCCCGAGGATCCCGCCCAGCATCCCGGTTGCCTGACCTCGCCCATGGTCGGCACCTGCTATCTGTCGGCCGAGCCCGGGGCCACACCCTTTGCGCTGGTGGGCGCCGCCGTGACCGAGGGTCAGACGGTTCTGATCATCGAGGCAATGAAGACCATGAACCACATTCCGGCGCAAAAGTCGGGCACGGTGAAGCGGATCTTCGTGACCGACGGCCACCCGGTCGAGTTCGGCGCGCCCCTGCTGATCATCGAGTGATCCCATGTTCGAGAAAATCCTGATCGCCAACCGGGGCGAGATCGCCCTTCGTGTCATCCGCGCGGCCCGTGAAATGGGGATCAAGTCAGTGGCGGTGCATTCAACCGCCGACGCCGACGCCATGCATGTCCGCATGGCCGACGAAAGCGTGTGCATCGGCCCGGCGCCCTCGTCGGAAAGCTATCTGTCCAAGGCCGCGGTGATTTCCGCCTGCGAGATCACCGGCGCGCAGGCCGTGCATCCCGGCTACGGCTTTCTGTCGGAAAACGCCGCCTTCGCGCAGGCTTTGGAAGACCACGGCATCACCTTCATCGGCCCCTCGGCCGAACATATCCGCATCATGGGCGACAAGATCACCGCCAAGGAAACCGCCAAGGAACTGGGCATTCCGGTGGTTCCGGGGTCTGACGGCGGCGTGCCCGACTTTGAAACCGCGATCGGCGTGGCGGCAGGCATCGGATTTCCGGTGATCATCAAGGCCACGGCGGGCGGCGGCGGGCGCGGCATGAAGGTGGCGCGCAACCCCGAAGAGCTGGAGATTGCCTTTCGCACCGCCCGCTCCGAATCCAAGGCGGCCTTCGGCAATGACGAGGTTTACATCGAGAAATACCTGCAACGCCCGCGCCACATCGAAATTCAGGTGTTTGGCGACGGTCGCGGCAATGCGGTGCATCTGGGCGAGCGCGACTGTTCCTTGCAGCGGCGCCACCAGAAGGTGTTCGAAGAGGCCCCCGGCCCGGTGATCACGCCCAAACTGCGCGCCGAGATCGGCAAGGTCTGCGCCGACGCCATGCGCAAGATCAGATACATCGGCGCGGGCACCATCGAATTTCTGTACGAGGACGGCCAATTCTTCTTCATCGAGATGAACACCCGCCTTCAGGTGGAACACCCGGTGACCGAGGCCATCTTCGGCATCGATCTGGTGCGCGAACAGATCCGCGTCGCCGCCGGCATGGACATGTCATTCACCCAGGACGATCTGGAGATCAACGGCCATGCCATCGAGGTGCGCATCAACGCCGAAAAGCTGCCGAACTTCTCGCCCTGCCCCGGCAAGATCACCCAGTACCACGCGCCGGGCGGTCTGGGGGTGCGGATGGATTCCGCGATCTATGACGGATACCGGATTCCGCCCTATTACGACAGCCTGATCGGCAAGCTGATCGTGCATGGCCGTGACCGCCCCGAGGCCCTGGCCCGTTTGCGGCGCGCCTTGGGCGAGTTGGTGATCGACGGCGTGGACACCACCATTCCGCTGTTTGACGCGCTTTTGTCAGAGCCGGACATCCAGAACGGGGAATACAACATCCATTGGCTGGAAAAGTGGCTTTTGACCCAGTTCGGCAACTGAACCCTTGCCGCGCGGCCCCAACGGCGACGGCGCGCGCCAAATCTTTTCGAAAAGATTTGCAAATTCGTTCCAACGAATTTGGCTCGGCAGATGCCTGATCTGACGCCGGAGCTGATCTTGCGGGCCTATGCCATGGGGCTGTTTCCCATGGCCGAAAGTGCGACCTCGGGCGCGGTGCACTGGGTTGACCCGCAGCGGCGCGGGGTCATTCCGCTGACCGGCTTTCATATCTCGCGGTCCCTGCGGCATCATCTGTTGCACGCGCGGTATCAGGTGACGGTCAACGCCGATTTCGCGGGCGTCATGCGCGCCTGCGCGGACCGGTCGGAAACCTGGATCAACGCGGAAATCCTTGAGGTCTTTCAGGCCCTGCACCGGCGCGGCCAGGCCCACAGCCTGGAGGTGTGGCAGGACGGCGTCCTGGCGGGCGGCGTCTATGGCCTGGCCATCGGCGGGGCGTTCTTTGGCGAGTCGATGTTTTCAACCCGCACCAACGGCTCGAAGACCGCCCTTGCCTGGGCCGTCCATCGCCTGCGCGCCGGGGGTTTCGTGCTGTTCGACACCCAGTTCCTGACGACGCATCTGGCCAGCCTTGGCGCGGTGGAAATTCCGCGCGCCGCCTATCACCAGCGTCTTGCAGCGGCCCTGCCTGTGCCCGCAACCTTTGCGCCCCCGGGTTATCAGCCCTCGGTCGCTTCGGTCGCGGCGGGGTCTTCCTCGACGGTGGGGACTGCCCCTTCGGGCAGCACGCAGCCCAGAACCCAGACGTCATAGCGCGCATTGTCCAGCGCCGAGAGCGCCGGGCTTGACGCCAGCATCCAGCCCGAAAAAACCAGACCCGCCACCGAACTGTCGGTGATCGTCACATGGGCCCAGGAATCCGAGGCCGGGTTGGCGGTGGGATAGCGGCATTCGGCAAGGCCGACCGTCAGGCGGCCCACGGTCTGGCTTTGGCCGCGCGCGAGGTCCAGATCAGTGATCTGCCCGGTCAGCTTGTCCAGCACGCGCAAGCGCCCGCCCGGGCTGTCGGTTGCCTCCTGGGCCAGCGCCGCCCCCGCCAGACAGGCGAAAGCCAGCCCGAGGGCCGCGTGACGCCTCACGGCGCCGCCGGGGCAGTCGCACCCGTGTCGCTGTTTGACCCCGAAACGAACTTCATCAGCAAGGACACCAGCGACACCGAGCCTTGCGTATCCTCGATCTCCATCCCCGGCTCCAGATTGACCGGCGAGCCCCCGGGCAGCAGTTCGACATAGTTTCCGCCCAGCAGGCCCTCGGACGAAATCAGGATCGCGGAATCGTCGGGCAGGACGACCGATTTGTCGATCTGCACCACGGCATCCGCGAAATAGGTCGTGGGGTTCAGCGTCAGGGACGCCACCTTGCCCACGGCGACCCCGGCCAGGCGCACGTCTGAGCCGACGGAAATCCCGTCGACCGAGCGGAACGAGGCGGTCAGCGCGTAGCTGCCCGCATCACTCGACAGGCCGGTGTCGCGCGCCGCATAGGCCGCAAACCCCAGACCCACTGCCAGAACCAAAGCCCCGGCCAAAACCTCTGCCCGATCCTGTGCCATTATTCGGGCCGCCAGGCCTCGTAGTCGGTCCGCGCCGGGGCTGCGACCCCTGCCCGGCGGATCGACCCGGCTGGCGCATAGGCCGCAAGCGTGCCCGTCAGGTTCTCAAGGTGCGGCTCTTCCCAGGGCTTGTGGGCCAGCGGGGCCGTGGTCGGCGGCTGATCCCAGGTGAAATGCAGCCAGCCGTGCCAGTCGGGCGAAACCCTGCTCGCCTCGGACAGGCCATTGTAGATCACCCACCGTCGTTTGGCATCGGCGGTCTGATAATAGACGTTGCCCTGCGCATCCGCCCCCACCCGCTGCCCCCGGCGCCAGGTGAACAACTGGGTGCCGATTGTCTGACCATTCCACCAGGTCAACAAGCGCAAGATAAAGTTCATCCGGGCCTCCGCCGTCATTTGCCCTTCTATGGCCGAAAAACCGTGAAGGGTCCAGAGGTGGCGGCCCGCCCGGGGCCGGTTTCCGCCTTCGGGCCGCTGTCAGATCACCAGGAAGTCGGCGGCGGTCAGAACGGTTCCGGCCGTGACCGTGGCGAACAGAACCTTGGCCCCCGCCCCGCTGCCATCGGCATCGTAATAGATCTTTCCGCTGGACTGGCTGTACAGGATGCGGTCGCTGCCATCGACCGCGCCGCCCCCGGTCCCGATCACCTTGAACTGGGCCTCGGACAGCCCGTTTGTCGCCAGCGCTGCAAACGGCCCGCCTTGGGACTTTTGCAGCCAGATCGCATCCTGCGCCTCGAAATCGGTGATCCGGTCGACATTCGACGGCCCAAGCGCGGTACCGAAGATGAAGGCATCGCTGCTGCCGCCGCCGGTCAGCACATCCTTGCCGAGGCCGCCGTTCAGACTGTCCCAGCCATTGCCGCCGATCAGGGTATCAAGGCCGGTGTTGCCGAACACCGTGTCATTGGCCGATCCGCCCTCGTAGCGGTCGTTGCCGCCCAACAGATCAAAGCCGTCGTCGCTGGCCGCGTCGTAAAAGTCGATCAGGTCGATTCCGGTCAGGTCAAACACATTGTCGCCAGAGGTGCCGCGAATTTCCAAGCCCGAGGACAGCGTTTCAATCGAGGCGGACTTGGCCAGATTCAAACCCGTCAGACTGACATTGGAATTTCCCAGATGCACCCCGTCATAGAAATCGATCCGGTCATCCCCGGCCCCGCCATGAAAGGTATCAAACCCCAGACTCGGCTCGTACATGGCGAAATAGTCGTCGCCGTTGCCGCCAAACAGGTCATCATTGCCCTGCCCGCCATCCAGAAAATCATCGCCGTCGCCGCCAAAGATCTTGTCGTTTCCGATGACCGTGGCATCGAACGGTGGGCTTCCACCGCTCAGGACTGCCACGTCGAAATAGTCTCCGATCAGGAAATCATCGCGCGCGCCACCGTTCAGCGTGTCGTCGCCATCCATCCCCACCAGTCCCACCTCGTTGCCCGCGATGGTCATGTTGTTGCTCGCAGAAGTGCCGAACCGGATCTCGCCGACCGGGGTCGGGACCATGGGTTCAAGGACCGGGCCAATCGGTAGCGTCAAAAGGTCGGCGGGCAGCGCGGTTAGATCGAATGTCATCACAGTCAGATCCCTATTGCCACCAACAGTGCAAGACTGGCGCGTCTGATCGGCTCCGGCAAGCGCAAAACAGCGTCAGGGCGTTGCAAGATACGCCCCCACCCCGTCCCGAGGCATCTGGCTTGGAACCAAGATCAGATCACCAGAAAATCGGCCGCCGTCAGCGCCGTGCCGGCGGCCACGGTGGCAAAAAGCACCCGTCCCGTGGCGCCCGAGCCGTCGGCATCGTAATAGATCTTGCCCGTGGCACTGTCGTACAGAATGCGGTCATTGCCATCCACCGCACCCGTGCCATAGATCTTGAACTTGTCATCCGACAAAGCGCCAACAAACAGTGCATTGAACAGCCCCACCCCGGACTTTTCCAACCAGATAGTGTCCTCCGTCACGCTAAAATCGGACAGCGCATCGACGTTGCTGCCCCCCAGCGCGGTGTTGAACACAAAGACATCAGCCTTGGTGCCGCCAATCAGCGTGTCCGCCCCAAGTCCGCCCTCAACAGTATCCGCACCCGCGCCGCCGTCCAGCGTGTCGGCCTTGGCCCCGCCGACAAGGTGGTTTGCCCCGGTATTGCCAGTTCCGGAAAAGGTGCCTTTACCGGTATAGATCAGGTTTTCAACATTCACCACCAAGGTCAGACCAGAGAGAGTGGTTCGAACCGTGTCGCCGCCAGTCTCTTCGTCGGACGTAAAGGTAATCTTGCCCTCTTTGACGACATCCCCGACATTGTCCACAAAATAGGTATCTGCGCCGTTGCTTCCAACGAGCAGGTCGGCTCCGGTGCCACCATCGAGGGTGTCAAAACCATATTGGCCAAAAAGGGAATCGTTGCCCGCATTGCCAAACACATTCAGAGAGAGAATATCCACACTGTCGGTATTGCTGAGAAACTTGTCATTCCCTGCTCCCATGTCGACCTTCGAAACAACCGGATCTCCGTTGGCATCCTCGAAATACACACCAGCACCCGAAAAATCAAAAAGATCGTTCCCCGAAGTGCCCTTGAGATTTGCATCCAAAAAATACACATATTCAATTGAGTGAGCGCTATCGAATATCAGTCTGGAGGCGACAAAGGTTGAAAAGCCCAATTCAAATCTATCGAGAAAAGTAATCCGATCATGGCCGCTATCACCAAAGTATTCGCTTGTGCCAATTTGTGCTGCCGTAGCACCCAGATAATCATCCCCGCCTCCGCCATAGACCGTATCATTGCCACCATCCGCAAGAATTTCGTCTGAACCACCACCACCGTAAACGACATCGTTGCCTTTGATGGTCGCGTCGTAGGCGGGAAGATTGCCCACCCCATTGAAAAAGTAGTCCAGATACTCGGCAACAAAATAATCGCCGACAAGAATATTGTAGGCATTGTCACCATTGATCGTGTCACTTCCCCCCATTCCGGCAACATAAGGCTTGCTTGATATCGCGTTCAATGTCTGACTGGCCGAGGTTCCGAAAAGGAAGAGGGCCGTGTAGGCCGATGACATCGGTTCAACAACAACTGTTGGTGTCGCCAATGGAAGTTCAAAGCCAACCTCCAAAAGTTCTGCGACCCCGGCTTGTTGCGACGATATCCCAAACGAACGAACGACCATTCACCCCCCCAAATCTTAAGCGGCGATTGTCGCCGGACTGTTTGGTC
>JANMJC010000333.1:0-8556 GCA_031371185.1 Paracoccaceae bacterium
TGGCCGACGCCTATATGGGCTGGAACGTCGAATACACCCGGCGGATGCTGCGGATGCTGACCCCGTTCGACCTGCGCTGGCTGGAAGAGCCGGTGGTGGCCGACGACCTGCACGGCTATGCCGAGTTGAAGGCGATGAACCTTGTCAACATCTCGGGCGGTGAACACGAATACACCCTTGCCGGCTTCCGGCAGGCGCTGGACCTTGGGGCCTACGACATCGCGCAATACGACGTGAACCGCGTCGGCGGGATCACGGCGGCCAAGAAGATCACCGATCTGTGCGAGGCTTACGACGTTCTGGTCATTCCCCACGCCGGTCAGATGCACAACTACCACGTCTCGATGTCCAGCTATGGCGCGCCGATTTCGGAATATTTCCCCAAGGTTCCGGTCGAGGTTGGGAATGAGCTGTTCTGGTACATCTTTGACGGCGAACCGGTGGCCGAAAACGGTTTCGTCAACCTGTCCGACGACAAGCCCGGCTTTGGCCTGACCCTGAAGGCCCCCGATGCCAATTTCAAACTGACCCGCTGAGGCCGCCATGCCCGCCTTTCCGATCATCGACACCCATCTGCACGTCTGGGACCAGACCCGGCTGAAATACTCGGCCTTCGACGGCCATCCCCTGTATGGCCACCCTTATCATGTCGAGGATTACCAGCGCGATTGCGGCGCGCTGGAGGTCGAGGCGATGGTGTTTCTGGAATGCTATTGCGACTTCTGGGAAGGCGGCGGGCAGTACATCGAAGAGGTCGAGTTTGTCGAGGAGGAGGCCAGACGCGACCCCCGGATCAAGGGGATCGTGGCCATGGCCCCTCTGGAATGGGGCGAAAAGGTGCGTCCGATGCTGCGGCAGATGCAGGGCGCACACCCTTCCGTCAAGGGCATCCGCCGGATCATGGAATTTGACGCCAACCCGCGCGCCCTGACCCTGTCGGACGATTTCATCGCCGGGGTCAATCTGTTGAACGACTTCGGCTACAGCTTTGACATCAACGTCAACTACTCCCAGATGGACATCGTCCGCGATTTCGTGCCGCGCGTGTCCTGCCCGCTGATCCTGGATCATTGCGGCAAGCCCGGCATCCGCCAAGGCGCCATCGCGCAGTACCGCGACGACATGGCGGCGCTGGCGAAACATAAAAACTTGTGGATCAAGCTTTCCGACCTGCCGATGGCCGCCGATCCAGAGCATTGGACCGAGGCCGACCTGCGCCCCTACATTCAGGCCACGCTGGATGCTTTTGGCCCCGACCGGGTGATCTATGCCGGCGATTATCCGATCTGCCTGGGCGCCACCACCTTGACACGCTGGGTCGAGGTTCTAGACCACGCTTTCGCGGACCTTGGGTTGACCGAGGCCGAGACACGGAAAATCTACCGTGACAACGCCAACAGCTTTTACCGGCTGGGCCTGTGAGGATAACCGCGTGACCCCGGAATTTGACCCCGACCAAGACCTCGAAGTTGTCGCCCCGACCGACGCCTTTTCCGAGCTTGTCGAGGCCGAACGCCGCCCGCTGCCGAAGTCAGATCTGGGGGCCGCGATGGTGCCGCGCCGCCCGATCTCGGAACAGGTCGCGAACCGGATCCTGTCGATGATCAAGTCGGGCAACCTGAAATCGGGCGACCGTCTGCCGACCGAACAGCAGATGGGCATCGCCTTTGGCATCTCGCGCCCGCCGCTGCGCGAGGCGCTGAAGGCCCTGACCCTGATGGGGGTTCTGGAAAGCCGACAAGGGGGCCGCTATACGGTCACCGACCTGTCGCCCTCGCGTCTGGTGGCGCCGTTCAACGTCATGCTCAGCGTCGGGGACTATGACCCCAACGAACATTTCGAGGCCCGCAACCTTGTCGATCTGGAACTGATCCGACTGGCCGCCCTGCGCGCCACCGCCGAACAGCGCGACCGCATCCTGCAGCACGCGGTCGACGGTCACGCCTTTCACGATGACCCGGTGGCCTTTCGCCTGCTGGATATCGAATTTCACCAGTCGCTGAACGATGCCGCCGGAAACCGCCTTCTGGCGGCCTTGGCGCAGGGGCTTTACGACATCGCACTGGATGTGCGGCGGGTGGCCAGCGGCTTTCCCGGCGTGATCGAGAAAAGCGTGAACCAGCATATCGACGTGGCCCGGGCCATCGCGGCGGGCGACCCCGACGGCGCAGTTGCCGCCGGTCGGCGCCATCTGGAACATGTCCGCGACACCACGATCACCGCCATGGCCAGTGGCATGCGTGACCAAAGGGAAGACTGACATGCCCGAACAGATCGCCTTTCGCATGAACCTGTTTCCCGGGCAGGCGGCCGAATATCGCAGACGCCACGACAACATCTTTCCCGACCTGTCGCAGGCTTTGAAAGCTGCCGGCGTGTCCGATTACTCGATCTGGCTTGACCCCGAGGCCAACCATCTGTTCGGCGTCCTGACCCGGGCCGACGATCACACGATGGACAAGTTGCCCGAAACCGAGGTTCTTAAACGCTGGTGGGCCCATATGGCCGATATCATGGCGACCGACGCCGACAATATCCCGGTGCAGATTCCGCTGAAGCGGGTGTTCTACCTGCCATGAGCGATCCCTTCCGCATCAAGGAAATCCGGGTTTACACCACGCGCCCCGAAGCGGGCGGCGGCACCTACTTCAAACCCGGCACATCGGGGCATTGGCTGGTGGACAGCCTGATTGCCAACCCGATGTCCGGCCACGCGGCCTATCGCGACAAAAGGTCAAGCTGGGGCATCGGCGTTCTGGGCACCCTGGTGGTCGAGATTGAAACCGAAGGCGGCACCGTCGGGGTCGCTGCCGGTTCGGGCGGGGCGCCTGCCGCCTGGCTGGTGCGCCACCATTTCAGCCGCTTTCTGATCGGTCAGGATGCCCGCAACATCAATCTGATCTGGGATCAGATGTACCGCTCAAGCCTGCCCTATGGCCGCAAGGGACTGCCGATCATGGCGATCTCTGCGGTCGATCTGGCGCTGTGGGATCTGGTCGGCAAGGTCCGGTCCGAGCCCGTGTGCAATCTGATCGGGGGCCGCGCCCGCGACCAGATCACGTTCTACGGCACCGGCCCGGACGCCGCGGCGATCAAGGCACTTGGGTTCTGGGGGGCCAAGGTGCCCCTGCCAGAAGGTCCTTACGACGGCGAAGCGGGATTGCGGCGCAACCTGTCGTTTCTGGCCGCCCAACGCGCGGCCGTGGGCCCGGAATTTCCGCTGATGGTCGATTGCTACATGGCGCTGGACGTGTCCTATGCCATCCGCCTTGCCGAAGCCTGCAAACCGCTGGCGATCTACTGGTGGGAAGAGGTCCTGTCGCCCGACGATGTCGAAGGCTACCGCCAGATCAAGCAGGCCCACCCGACGCTGAAATGGACCACGGGCGAACATGAATACACCCGCTTTGGCTTTCGTCGCCTGATCGAAGAGCGAACTCTGGACATCCTTCAGCCCGATGTCATGTGGGTGGGCGGTCTGACCGAACTGATGCGGATCGCGGCCCATGCCAGCGCCTATGATCTGCCGGTGGTCCCCCACGGCAGCGGCCCCTATTCCTATCATTTCATCGCCAGCCAGACCGGCCCGGCCTTTTGCGAATATGTCGCGGCCAGTGCTGACGGGAAATCCATCCAGCCGGTGTTTGGCGCGCTGTTCACCGGCGAACAGGTGCCGGAAAATGGCAAGCTGGTGCTGGGCAGCGCCCCGGGGTTCGGCATGAATCTGACCGATCACGCCATGCTGGAACTGGTCGTCTGACCCGTCGCGACTTGCAGGGCCGGGGGGGCAAGCAGCGCCCCTCGGGATCACAGGCGGCAGGCGACTGCTGGCAACGCAAAAGCGGTCGCAGGATGAAAGCGGGGCGGGCTGTCCCGAAACCGCTGGTCGCTTGCCCTGTTCTGTTCAACGCGCGCGACTTGGGGGCGCTGCGCACCCGGGCGGGCGGTCGGACATTGCCCGGCGCGCGCAGCACTCGTTGCCGGGCCAAAGAAAAAGGCGATGGTTCTGTCGGGGGCCTCCCGCTTCGGAAGTGAACCGATACGATCACACTCACGCAAATATTTGCTTGAACTGGCTCTTATTATGCCGCAAGCTGATCGAACCCCGTCGTTTACCCCCCGGATCGCCCCCGAACGCCCATGACCTCGCGCGCTGCCGAAATATCGGCCTATCTTTTCGACCATGGCCAGACCCCGGTTGCCCGGCTGGCCGATGCCTTGGGGGCCTCTCTGGCCACCGTGCGCCGGAACCTGGCCGAGATGGAGACGCAGGGCCTGATCCACCGCCTGCATGGTGCGGCGCAACTGGCCAGCGGCGCCCGGGCCGAGGCCGGTTTCCGCCTGCGCGAGGACATGAACCTGGGCGCAAAGCGTGCCATCGCATTGGCCGCCTATGGCATGATCCGCCCCGGCCAGACCCTTCTGCTGGACGCCGGAACCACGGTTCTGCAACTG
Source organism: Paracoccaceae bacterium (assembly GCA_031371185.1). Lineage (GTDB taxonomy): Bacteria > Pseudomonadota > Alphaproteobacteria > Rhodobacterales > Rhodobacteraceae > CAIYZT01. The sequence continues at coordinate 4,456 of JANMJC010000333.1, forward strand.
GCCCGGCAGATCCGGATCGCGCCCCTGTCTGTGACCGTTGTCACCAACGGCCTGCCGGTCGCGCAGGAACTGGCCGATGTGGCGCAGGTGCGTCTTTGCCTTCTGGGCGGCCATCTGCGCCCGGGGCACCTGTCGGTGGTCGGGCCCTTGGCCGAACAGATGCTGGGCGGCCTCTGGGTCGATCAGGCCTTTCTGGGCGCCAGCGCCATCGCGGCGGACGGCGCGATTTCCAGCTTTGATGCCGACGAAGCGCGGCTGAATGCCTGCATGGCGCAGCGTGCGGAGCAGGTGGCGGTGCTGGCCGATCACTCCAAGCTGGACCGCCGCGCGACCTATTCGGTGCTGACCCTGGCCGCGCCCCGGATGCTGATCACCGATCGCCCGGTGCCCGCGTCCTTTGCCCAGACCCATGACCTGTGCATCACCCTTGCCAAAGAGCCCGGCCATGACTGACCTTGTCGCATCTCTCGAAGGGGGCGGAACCAAGACCGATCTGGTCTGGGCCGATGCGGCAGGCCATCTGGGCCATGTCCGCGTCGCCCGGGGCTGCAATCCGCAAGACGATCCGCACTGGCTGGTGCAGGTGCGCGCGGCCCTGAACGCCTTGCCCGTCGCGCCGCGCCATATCGTCCTTGGCATCCCGGGCTATGCCGAGGTGCCCGACCTTGACCGCAGGGTCCGGCGCGACCTTGCCACGCTTTGCCCCGGCCCCCACACGATCCTGAACGACGTGGCCCTTGCCTGTCAGTCGGCCTTTCCAGAGGGGGGCGGCGTTCTGGTGCTGGCGGGAACCGGGTCCATGGCGATGGCGGTGGGGCCGCAGGGCCTGCACCGCACCGGGGGATGGGGCGACGCCTATGGCGACGAGGGCAGCGCGCACTGGATCGGTCGGCAGGCCCTGTCGCTTGCCAGTCAGATGCTGGACGGCAGACTGCCCGGCACCGGCTTTGAGCGTGCCTTGTGCGCGCGGCTGGGACTGCCGGCGCAGGATGGCGGATTTGCCCTGATGGGATGGGTGCAGGCCGAAGCCAACCCCCGGCCGATTGTGGCCAGTGCCGCCGCCCATGTCGATGCCTTGGCGGATGAACACAACCCCGATGCGCAGCGGATCCTGACGCGGGCGGCGCTGCATCTTCACCGACACGCCGCCGCCGCCGCAACCCACGCGGGACTTGGTGCCGACTGGCCATGGAGCCTTGCCGGGTCGGTGTTTCGCAGCCGGCTTGTGACCCAAAGGATGACCGCGCTTGTCGGTCGCCCCGCGCAGGACCCCGCACATTCGGCCTTGACGGGCGGGCTGATCATGGCCGCGCGCGCCGCCCACTGGCCGATAAGCACGGACTGGCTGGCAAGACTGCGGCGGGCCGGGCGGTGAAGCGGGCATCGTCAACCCTGCCCCGCTTCTGGCACGGCCAAGGGCCAGGCCCGGATCTGTCCCGACACCCGCACCCTGCGTTCCGGCGCCGGGCGATCTGCCCCGCCCGCCCAATGAATGAGGATCGCCCATGACCCCCGCCCTTGACGCCCTGGCCCGCCTGCCCGCTGCCCATGATGCCGGTCGCCATCCCGGGCTGACCTCGGTCTGTTCGGCCCATCCGCTGGTAATCCGGGCCGCGCTGACCGAAGCCGCCACCACCGGCGCCGTTGCCTGCATCGAGGCGACCTGCAATCAGGTCAATCAGGACGGCGGCTATACCGGCATGACACCCGCCGATTTTCGCGGCTTTGTCCTGCGCATCGCGGCGTCGTTAAGCTTTCCCGCCGACCGCATCCTGTTCGGGGGCGACCATCTGGGCCCCAACCCCTGGCGCCGCGGGCCCGCCGCCGCCGCCATGGCAAAGGCCGTGACCATGACCCGGGCCTATGCCGCCGCGGGGTTCGGCAAGATCCATCTGGATGCCTCGATGTCCTGTGCCGACGATCCCACCCCGCTGCCCGCCGAAACCATGGCCGCGCGCGCCGCACAACTGGCGCAGGCCGCCGAACAGGGCGCGCAGGAGGGCGGGCATCCCCCCCCCCGGTTCATCATCGGAACCGAGGTGCCGGTGCCGGGCGGGGCCGCCGAACACCTTGAGACGCTGATCGTGACCTCTCCCGCCGACGCCGCAGAAACCCTCGCGCTGCAGGGCCGCGCCTTTGCCGCCGCCGGCCTTCAGGCGGCCTTCGGGCGCGTGGTGGCGCTGGTCGTGCAGCCCGGGGTCGAGTTCGGGCAGGAAAACGTCATTCCCTTCGTGCCAGAGGGTGCCCGGGACCTGACCCGGGCCCGGACGTCCTGGGGCGGGGTGGTCTTCGAGGCCCATTCCACCGACTACCAGACCACGGCCGCCCTGACGGAACTGGTGCGCGGTGGCTTTGCCATTCTCAAGGTCGGCCCCGGCCTGACCTTTGCCCTGCGCGAGGCGCTCTATGGGCTTGACCTGATCGCCGCCGAGATCGCGCCCGGCTACGCGCCCCGCACGCTGCCGCAGACGATGGAGGTCCTGATGCTGTCTGACCCGGGCGATTGGGCCGCCTATTGCCACGGCACGGCCACCGATCAGCGCCTGCAACGCCATTTCGGCTATTCCGACCGCGTCAGGTACTATTGGACAAGGCCGCAGGCCCAAAGGGCCGTCGACGCCCTGTTTGCGGCGTTGGAGGGTCGGCGCATTCCTGAAACCCTGATCAGCCAGTATCTGCCGCGCCTGACCCGGGCCGAACCCCTGGCCCCCGCGCTTGCGCTGGCCGCAATCCGCCTTGCGCTGGCCCCCTACAGCGCGGCCTGCGCAATCTAGGGCGGATTGCGTTCCGTCCTTTCAGATCCCGCGCGATCCACGACAGCAAAGCCGCAGAGCTTTGATCGGGGGAACCCGTTCAAAGGTCGAAAAGCTTCAACCCTGCCTTGCGGCGGCGTTCCAGTCGATCAGATATTTCTGGCTTAACGGGATCGCTGCCGCCCCCATCGAGCGCGCATGGGCCCCGACCGTGCCTTCGCGCACCTGCACCGGCGCCACCCCTGCCAGATCCAGCCGACCCAGGGCTGCCTTGGTGCGTTCGGTGATGCGGGCGCGGATCGACGGCGGCATCCAGCCGTCGATCAGCACCGCCTCCAGTTCCAGCAAGGTCGCCGCCGACAGGGTGGCCACCGCCAGGCCCTCGGCCGCCGTTTCGATCCACAGGTCCAGCAGCCGCTCGCTGACACGCCAGATGTCGGGCTGTTCCCAGATGTGATCGGCACTTTCGCCGGACGCTGCCATCAGGTCGGCAAGGGCGGAAATCGAAGCCAGGTCGAACAGGCGACGCATCCCTTGCGGCCCGAAGGCCACGGGCATCGGCCCGACCCCGGCGGCGTTCCCCGTTCGGCCCAGAAACAACTGACCGTTCAGCACCAGACCGCCGCCGATGAAGGTGCCGAAATAGAAATACAGGAAATCCTTGGGCCGCTCGCCCGTGCCGAAAACCAGTTCCGCCCCGCAGGCCGAGGTGGCGTCGTTCTGGACATAGACCGGAACGCCGGTGATCCGGGCCAGTTCGGCCTGCACATCACGGTCGCGCCAGGCGTCCATCTCGGCCTGGGGTGCGCCAAGCGCCTGCACCCAGTTCCACAGTTGAAACGGCATCGCCACGCCCAGACCGCTGACCCGCCGCCGCTGGTCGGGGGTCAGGTCGTGCAGAACGCCCGGCAAGGCCTGCGAGACGAACCCGACGATCCCGTCGGGCGTGGGGTATCGGTACACCTGCCGGTCCCGCGCGCGGACCCGGCCCTGAAAGTCGATCAGGGTCAGATCGGTGGACCGCCGCCCGATCTTCAGCCCCAGAAAGAACGCCCCATCGGCCGCCAACTGCATCGGTACCGAGGGCTGGCCGATCTTGCCGCGCACCGGCTCTCCGCGCAGCAAAAGCCCGTCCCGCTCCAGCGCGCGCATGATCACAGAGGTGGTCTGCGCCGAAAGCCCGGTGATGCGCGCGATGTCGGCCTTGGCCAGCGGCCCGTTCTGACGCACCAGCGACAGCACAAGACGCTCGTTGTGATCGCGCATCCCGGATTGGTTCGTTCCGCGAACGGCCGCCAGATCATTCAAGCTGCGGTCAGGCGAGGCGTCCTGCATGGGGGAGATCAAC
>JANMJC010000335.1:0-2980 GCA_031371185.1 Paracoccaceae bacterium
CAGCGAGGCGATCGACCCCGATCCGCGCCGGTTCTGCAACACGGCCCGCTCGGCGATGTTGACCAGTTGGCGCACGTTGCCGGGCCAGGGGGCCTGCAACAATTGCGCGGCTTCCTGGGCGGTCACCGGGGGCGCCTCGCAGCCGTATTCCTCAGCAAACTGTTCGGACATGCGGGTGAACAGCGTCAGGATATCCTCGCCGCGCGACCGCAACGGCGGCAGGACGATGGTCATCGCGCCCAGACGGTAGAACAGGTCGGGGCGCAGGATGTCTTCCAGCGTCTTGTCCGGCGCGTGTTCGTTGCAGATCGCGATGATGCGGGTTTCGGGCGGGATGCCCTGTTCGTTGATCAGGGTCAGCAGGCGCGATTGCAGCGGATGCGACAGGCTTTCGATGTCTTCCAGACACAGGGTGCCACCGCGCGCCTCTTCGACCATCGGAACCGCGCCATCCTCGGCGGGGCCGAACAGCTTGGCGGTCAGTTGATCTTCCGACCAGGCCGCGCAGGAAATCGTCAGGTACTTGCGCCCGGCGCGCGGCCCCACGGCATGCAGCGCATGGGCGACAAGGGTCTTGCCGGTGCCGGTTTCGCCGTCGATCAGCACATGGCTGTCGGCCTGTCCCAGATCCAGGATGTCTTCGCGCAGACGCTCCATCACGCCGGACCCGCCGATCAGTTTCTGCATCATCACCGTGCCGTCCGACAATTCGCGGCGCAGCGCGCGGTTGTCCAGCGTCATGCGGCGGGCCTGGGTCGCGCGCTTGGCAAGTTCGGTCATCCGGTCGGGGTTGAACGGCTTTTCCAGAAAGTCGAAGGCCCCCACCCGCATCGCCTCGACCGCCATGGGCACGTCGCCATGCCCGGTGATCAGGATCACCGGCAGCCCGGAATCCATGCCCATCAGGCGTTTGAGAAATGCCATCCCGTCCATGCCCGGCATCTTGATGTCGCTGACCACCACGCCCGGAAATTCCGGCCCGATGACCTTCAGCGCCTCTTCGGCACTGGCATAGGTTTCGGTGTCAAAGCCCGACAGGGCCAGCCACTGGCTGACCGACTGCCGCATGTCGGCTTCGTCATCGACGATCGCCACCTTCATTGTGCGCGCCATCGTGGTCCTTTCCGTTTTCATTCTGCCGCCTTGTGCAGGGTTCCGATCACCGGAAGCTGCACTTCGAACACCGCGCCACCCTCGGGGGAATTGCGCGCGGTCAACCGCCCGCCCAGATCGGTCATGATGCTGGACGAGATCGCAAGCCCAAGACCGACCCCTTCGCCGGGTTTCTTGGTCGTGTAGAAAGGCTCGAAGATATTGTCGAGTTCGCCGATCCCTGTGCCATTGTCGCGCACCACCAGCACCGCCTGCTCGCCCGCCGACAGGATCAGTTCGACCTTGGGCTCGCGCATGTCCTTGGTCGCGTCCAGAGCGTTGCGCAGCAGGTTGATGATCACCTGTTCCAGACGCAGCCGGTCAGCCATCACCATGACGGGCTGTCGCGGAATGGTGCGGGTGATCTTGACCACGCGCGCCTTCAACTGCGGCTCCATCATCGACAGGGCGGTGGACAGGGCCTGCCGCATGTCGACCGGCTCCAGCGCCTCGGTGCCTTTGCGGGCATAGGATTTCAACTGCCGCGTGATCGCGCCCATCCGCTCGATCAGATCGTCGATGCGCTGGAACGACGACAGCGCCTCTTCGGGCCGCTTGCGCTGCAACAACAGCCGCGCGCCCGCCAGATAGGTCTTCATCGCGGCCAGGGGCTGGTTCAATTCGTGGCTGACCGCCGCCGACATCTCGCCCAGGGCCGCGAGCTTTGACGACTGCGCCAGCGTCAACTCGGCCACCTCAAGCGTCTTCTGCACCTTTTCGCGCTCGGCGACCTCGCGGCTCAGCCGCGCGTTCAGCAGGCGCAGTTCGGCAGATTCGCGCTGCGCCAGCATGGATTGCGACCAGGCCCGCCGCGACAGAAGGTAAAAGGTCAGGGTCATCAGGATCGCAAAACCCATCAACTCCAGCGCCAGAACGCCGTTGACCTTTTCGCGCACCGAATCGTAGGCGGCAAAGCTGACCATGCGCCAGCCTTGAAACGGCACCCGCGCCTCGGTGCGCAGCACCGCCTCGCCGCGCAGATAGGCGTCGGGCGGGTTCTGCGCCAGGGTGGCCGTGGCCGACAAGGCGCGGTCAAAGGCCGAGGGCACGTCGGTTGTCGTCGTGACCTCTTCCAGCGTCATGCCGTGCCAGCGCGGTTCGGTCGCCAGAATGACGCGACCCTCGCTGTCGGTCACCAGAACCACGTCCTGCAACCCCGACCAGGCGCGTTCATATTTCGACAGATCGGCCGCCACCACGATCACGCCCAGGGTCTTGCCCTCGGCCATGATCACCCGGCTGTAGGTGAAATCATACCCGCCCCCCGGGGCCTCCGAGGCCGTGAACACCGTATCCACCGACCGGCTGGCCTGCACGAAATAGGGCCGCGCGCGGTGATTGGTGCCCAGAAGGTTGCGGTTGGTCGCGCCGCGCGCGATCCCGTCGCGATCCAGAAGCAGGATCGAGGCGGCGTTGATTTCCGACTGCACGCCCATCAGCCGGCGCGAGGTGCCCGAAAACTCGCCCTTGGCCAGGGCTTCGGAAATCGCGGGGTCGCCGGACAACAACAGCGGCACGATCGACGTGCGCTGCAACTCGGACACGATGTTGCCCGAGTAGAAAGCCAGCCGCAGGTCGGCCCGGTTGCGGGTCGTTTCGGTGAAGCGTTCCGACATCCAGCGGTTGGTGACCAGAACTACGCCAAGCGCCACCAGCACCAGAAGGCCGATGGCCAGCCTGACCCACCAGGTGGTGCCGTGGCTGCCCTCGGGCGGGGCGGTGATGCGGTTCGTGTCACTCATGGACAAGTTTTAGGCCCCGGGCCCCCCGGCCTCAACCGCCCCTGGCTCAGGCAAGCGCCATCCCGCCCATCAGCGCGGCAAACAGG
>JANMJC010000341.1:0-10449 GCA_031371185.1 Paracoccaceae bacterium
TGAAAGGACTCGAACCTTCACTCCGATTAAAGAACAGCGACCTCAACGCTGCGCGTCTACCAATTCCGCCACATCCGCACGATCCGGGCAAGGTGGGGGGTGTTTAGCGAAGGCGGCCCGCAAAGGGAAGGGCCAATTTGAGCGGCAAAGCCGCGCGCAGGCCAGTGCCTTTCAGGGCCGCCGACTTGCGCTTTGCCCGGTTCAGGCTATCCTGAGACGATGCCAAGGTTCATCACCCTTCCCGGCCTTGCGCCCTATGCCCCGACCCTGGCCGCGATGGAAGCCCATGTTGCTTCGATGGCCGCCGGTCTGGCGGGCGAAGAGATCTGGCTGCTGGAACATCCCGCTCTTTACACCGCCGGCACCAGCGCCCGCGCCGCCGATCTGACAGACCCGGCCCGGTTTCCGGTTCACGTCGCCGGTCGCGGCGGGCAATACACTTATCACGGGCCCGGCCAGCGGGTGATCTATGCCATGCTGGATCTGGGTCAGCGCGGCCGCGACGTGCATTGCTTCGTGCGCCATCTGGAGAACTGGGTGATCGCCACCCTGGCCGAGTTCAACGTCAAGGGCGAGATCAGGCCGGGCCGCGTCGGGGTCTGGGTCACCCGCCCCGATCTTGCGCCCAACCCCGACGGCACCCCGCGCGAAGACAAGATCGCGGCCATCGGCGTCAAGCTGCGCCGCTGGATCAGCTTTCACGGCATCTCGATCAATGTCGAGCCGGACCTGTCGCATTTTTCAGGCATCGTGCCTTGCGGCATCCGCGACCACGGCGTGACCAGCCTTGTCGATCTGGGCCTGCCGGTGACCATGGCCGATCTGGACGCCGCCTTGCAGCGCCGCTTTGACGCGGCCTTTGCCGCGCCGTCCTGCCCGGTCTGATCGGGCGCGGCTGCGACCCCGGGTGCGACCCCGGGTGCGACCTTGCCGCCCCTGCCAGCCTGTCGACACCGCGGCATTAAGGGCGCAACCTGCGCGCATCGAATCAAACGAGAACATCATGAAAACATCCGCTCTCTGGGTTGCCATCGCCGCCCTTTCCCTGACCACGGCCCCCGCCCTTGCCGGCGATCCGGTTGCCGGCGAGACCACCTTCAAGAAATGCAAGGCCTGCCACTCGATCATCGGACCCGACGGCACAGCCGTTCAGAAGGGCGGCATGGTCGGTCCCAATCTGTACGGCGTGATCGGGCGTCAGGTTGGCGCGCAGGCCGACTTTGTGGCCAAGTATGGCCCGTCGATCCTGGCGGCAGGCGCGGACGGCACCTTGTGGGACGAGGCGATGATCACCGCCTATCTGATGGACCCGACCGCCTGGTTGCAGGAAAAGACCGGCGATGCGGCGGCCAGGTCGAAGATGTCGTTCAAGCTGGCCAAGGGTGGAGCCGATGTGGCCGCTTATCTGGCATCGGTCGCGCCCCCGGCACCGTAAGGGCCGCCACGCCGCGCCCGACCTGGGGGTTGCGGGCAGGACCGACTGGCCGGGAGCCCCCCGGTCGGCGGACCTCTTGTTTCAGGAACCTTGCGACATCGGGTCACGGCGACCGTCGCCGCGCAACGCCGGAAATATTGACCTGCGTCAAAGACGGACATTGCTCTGGCGCGCAGGCCCCCTTAAAGACTGGACAGACGCCCGGGCCCATACCAGGGCCGGGAAATGAAGCAACGACAACGGGAGATGCCAATGGCCGATGCAGCCATCCATGGCCACGAACATGGCGAGCGCGGGTTCTTTACGCGCTGGTTCATGTCTACCAACCACAAGGATATCGGGATCCTCTACATCTTCGTAGCGGGGCTTGTGGGCCTGATCTCGGTTCTGTTCACCGTCTACATGCGGTTGGAACTGATGCATCCGGGTGTTCAGTACATGTGCCAGGAAGGCGCGCGCTTCATCGCGGACCCTGCGGCCCTGTGTACGCCCAACGGCCATCTGTGGAACGTGATGATCACCTATCACGGCGTGCTGATGATGTTCTTCGTCGTCATTCCGGCGCTGTTCGGCGGGTTCGGCAACTACTTCATGCCGTTGCAGATCGGCGCGCCGGACATGGCGTTCCCGCGGATGAACAACCTGTCGTTCTGGCTGTTCATCGCCGGGGTTTCCCTGGGGGTGGCGTCGATGCTGTCGCCGGGCGGCGGCGGCGATCTGGGGCCGGGCGCGGGCGTGGGCTGGGTTCTGTATCCGCCCCTGACCACCACGGCCGAGGGCGGCTATGCCATGGATCTCGCGATCTTTGCGGTTCACCTGTCGGGCGCCTCGTCGATCCTGGGGGCGATCAACATGATCACCACCTTCCTGAACATGCGCACGCCGGGCATGACCATGCACAAGGTGCCGCTGTTCGGCTGGTCGATCTTCGTGACGGCCTGGCTGATCCTTCTGGCCCTGCCGGTTCTGGCCGGTGCCATCACCATGCTCTTGACCGACCGCAATTTCGGCACCACCTTCTTCACGCCTTCGGGCGGCGGTGACCCGATCCTGTATCAGCACATCCTGTGGTTCTTCGGACATCCCGAGGTCTACATCATCGTGATCCCGGCCTTCGGCATCGTCAGCCAGGTCATCGCGACCTTCTCGAAAAAGCCGATCTTCGGCTATCTGCCGATGGTCTATGCGATGGTCGCCATCGGGGTGCTGGGCTTTGTCGTCTGGGCGCACCACATGTACACCGTCGGCATGTCGCTGACCCAGCAAAGTTACTTCATGCTGGCCACCATGGTCATCGCGGTGCCGACCGGCATCAAGGTGTTCTCCTGGATCGCCACGATGTGGGGCGGGTCGATCGAGTTCAAGACGCCGATGCTTTGGGCGATGGGCTTTTTGTTCCTGTTCACCGTCGGCGGTGTGACCGGCATCGTGCTGGCACAGGCCCCGGTGGACCGTGCCTATCACGACACCTACTATGTCGTGGCGCATTTCCACTATGTGATGTCGCTTGGGGCGGTGTTTGGCATCTTCGCCGGGGTCTATTTCTGGATCGGCAAGATGTCCGGTCGCCAATATCCTGAATGGGCGGGTAAGCTGCACTTCTGGACGATGTTCATCGGCTCGAACCTGACCTTCTTCCCCCAGCACTTCCTGGGCCGGCAAGGCATGCCACGCCGCTACATCGACTATCCCGAAGCTTTCGCCTTCTGGAACTGGTTCTCGTCGATGGGCGCCTTCCTGTCCTTCGCGTCGTTCATCTTCTTCATCGGCATCGTGTTCTACACCCTGTTCTTCGGCCGCAAGATCACCGAAAACAACTACTGGAACGAATACGCCGACACCCTTGAATGGACCCTGCCCTGCCCGCCGCCCGAACATACCTTCGAGCAGTTGCCAAAGCAGTCCGACTGGGATCACAGCCGCTCGCACTGATCGGGTGAGCGTCACAAGGGCCCCGGGGGAAACCCCGGGGCCCTAGGCATTCGGGCCGCGGATTTTGCAGGATCAATCACGCCTTGTTGCGGCAGCGTCCCTTTCCTTCCCCGGTTTCCTTGCTACCTAATCCCCATGCCGTATAAATTCCTTCCCCCCTCGCCGCAGGGCGTCATCGAAGTGCAGCTTTGGCCGCACCGATCACTGACACGGGCCGGTTTCGTGGGCTTCATCGGCCTGACCGCCGCGCTGATCGCGCTGCCGCTGGTCGCATTGATCGGCAAACCCGTGCTCTGGGCGCTGCTGCCCTTTCTGGTGGCTGCCGTGGCGGGCATCTGGTTCGCGCTGCGCAAATCCGAGCGCGACCGCGAGATCCTTGAGGTTCTGACCCTGTCGCATTCCCGCACCCACCTGAGCCGGACCGGCCCCAGAGGTGTTCACAAGCAATGGGAGGCGAACACCTATTGGCTGGAGCCGGTCCTGCACAGGTCGGGCGGCCCGGTGCCCAACTATCTTACCCTGCGCGGTGGTCCGCGAGAGGTTGAGCTGGGCGCCTTCCTGACGGAACAAGAGCGTGTCGCCTTGCACCGCGACCTGTCGGATCAGGCCGCGCGCATCAGCCGGCCCATGGGGTCGGACCGGCCGTGACAAGATCGCCCTGAATGTCGCCGAAGCCCGAAAGGTTCAACCCAACCGCGCCTTGATCAGCGCGCCCACCGCGCCAAAGTCCATCTGGCCGGCGTATTTGCCCTTCAGCACGCCCATGACCTTTCCCATGTCCTTGACGCTGGTCGCCCCGGCCTCGGCAATCGCCGCCGTCACCGCCGCTTCGACCTGGGCGGCGTCGAGTTGCCCGGGCAGGAATTCCTCGATCACCCTGACCTCGGCCAGTTCCTTGTCGGCCAGTTCCTGCCGCCCGCCCTGCACATAGACCTTTGCGGCGTCCTGGCGTTGCTTGATCATCCGGGCGAGCAGTCCGGTCAGATCGGCGTCGGACACCGGCACCGCGCCCCCCTCGCCGCGCACGAAGATATCGCGGTCCTTGATGGCCGAGGACATCATCCGCAGTGTGCTCAGGCGTGCCGCGTCGCGCGCCCTCATCGCGTCTTTGGTGTCATTTGTCAGCTTGTCCCGGATCGACATTCAGGCCTCCATTTCGCTTTGGCGTGACCATAGACTTCCACGGCGCAGAATTCAACGGCGGTCCTAAATATCAAGCCTATGATTTACAAGTATATTCCTTTACGCACTTGCCCTTGACCCCAAGCCCCCCTGCCCGTAGTTTCCGGCAAATTTCCATCACAGGAGTCGTGCCGTGCCCGCATCGGACAAGCCTACCGCCTGCCTCGTCCTGGCTGATGGCTCGATCTTTTACGGCCACGGCTTCGGGGCGACCGGCACGACGGTCGCCGAACTTGTGTTCAACACCGCCATGACCGGCTATCAGGAAATCATGACCGACCCGTCCTATGCCGGACAGGTCGTGACATTCACCTTTCCCCATGTCGGCAACACCGGGGTCACCGGCGAAGACGACGAAACCGCCACCCCCGCCGCCGCCGGCATGGTGGTGAAATGGGACCCGACGGAACCGTCGAACTGGCGCGCGACCGCGGATCTCACCACCTGGTTGACCCGCATCGGCCGCATCGGCGTCGGCGGCATCGACACCCGCCGCCTGACCCGCGCCATCCGCCAGCAGGGCGCGCCGCATGTTGCCCTGTCGCATGATCCGTCGGGCAATTTCGACATCGAAGCCCTGGTCAAGCAGGCGCGCGGCTGGAAGGGCCTGGTCGGCCTTGATCTGGCGCGCGAGGTCACCTGCGCCCAGTCCTATCGCTGGAACGAAATGCGGTGGGCCTGGCCCGAAGGCTATGCGCAGCGCAGCGGGACGGGGTTCAGGGTTGTGGCGGTGGATTATGGCGCCAAGCGCAACATCCTGCGCTGTCTGGCCTCGGTCGGCTGCGATGTCACCGTCCTGCCCGCCAGCGCCACCGCCGAGGATGTGCTGGCGCTGAAGCCCGACGGGGTGTTCCTGTCGAACGGTCCGGGTGATCCGGCGGCCACCGGGGCCTATGCCGTGCCGATGATCCAAGGCGTGCTGAAGGCCGACCTGCCGCTGTTCGGCATCTGTCTTGGGCATCAGATGCTGGCGCTGGCCCTGGGGGCCAAGACGGTGAAGATGAACCACGGCCACCACGGCGCCAACCACCCGGTCAAGGACGTGACCACCGGCAAGGTCGAGATTACCTCGATGAATCATGGCTTTACGGTTGACAGCCAGACCCTTCCCAAGGGGGTTTCCGAAACCCATATCTCGCTGTTCGACGGATCGAACTGCGGCATCGCGGTCGAGGGCAAGCCGGTCTTTTCGGTGCAGTACCACCCCGAAGCCTCGCCCGGGCCACAGGACAGCTTCTATCTGTTCGAACGGTTTGCCGCGGCGATGAAGGCGCGTCAGCCCGCCTGATGCGGTGCCGGTCCTGACAGGATCAGAACCCGAAAGCGTTTGAACTCTGAAGCCGGAGGTTTCGACCAAGACCCGAGCCGCCTTTATTCGCGGCGTTATGGCTTTCTTAACACCTTGTTAACACAGGTTGCGCCACCTTGAACCCTTGCCCTACGGCGGAGCGTTCGAATGGCCCTGCGCGACAGTCTTGCCCGGTTTGTCGCCCCCGATCCTGCGGGCGCGCGCCGGCCTGCCGCCCCGCCCGCAGTACCGGTGCTGGTGCCGCCCTCGCCCAAGGTCATGCCCACCCCCGGCCGCAGGGATGTTCTTGAGGCGCTGGTGCGCGACAAGTTTCTGGAACATCACATCTTTCTGGATCTGATCGCCACAAAGTCCCTGGGTCAGGTGCGGTTGACCGATCTGCTTTTGTCGCGGGGTCTTGTCTCGGCGGAGAGCTTGTATCAGGTTCTGGGCCGGCTGTGGCAGCGGCAGGTTGTCGACCCGGTTCAGGTGGCGGCCGACCCGCGTCTGATCGACCGGATCGGCGCCGAGAGGTGTCTGCGCGACGGCTTGTTGCCGTGGCGCAATGCCGGGGGGGTGACCGTGCTGCTTACCGCCTACACCGAGGAATTTGCCCGCCACCGCGCCGAACTGACCCGGATTTTCGGGCCAGTGTCGATTGCGCTTGCGCCTTATGCCCGGATCGAGGCGGCGCTGCACCATCTGCGCGGCCCTCGCCTTGCGCGCGAGGCCGAACGCCGCGTTGCCAGCGGCGAAAGCTGCCGCGACTGGTCGGGCCGCGAGGGCAAGGTGCTGAGCATGGCGCTGATCGTCCTGGGCGCGCTGGTTGTGGTCTTTCCGCTCAAGGCCTTTTCCCTGGCCCTTCTTTGGGCGGTCATCAGCCTGGTGCCGGTCACCGGGCTGAAGATCGCGGCCCTGATCGCCTCGGCCTGGCCGCAAAAGCCGGCGTCCGCGCCGCCGCTTTCGATTGCCCATCAGCCGATCGTTTCGGTCATCGTGGCGCTGTACAAGGAAAGCGACATCGCTGGCCGCCTGGTGCGCCGCCTGTCGCGGCTGGACTATCCCCACGACTTGCTGGACGTGCTTCTGGCCGTCGAAGAGGATGACCACATCACCCGCGATGCCCTGGCCCAGACCCAGCTTCCGGCCTGGATGCGGATCGTCGTGGTGCCGCGCGGGCAGGTCAAGACCAAGCCGCGCGCGTTGAACCACGCGCTGACACAGGCGCGCGGCACCATCGTGGGGGTCTACGACGCCGAGGATGCGCCCGAACCCGACCAGATCACCAAGGTCGTGCGCCGCTTCCACGAGCGCGGGCCGAAGGTGGCCTGCCTGCAAGGGGTGCTCGACTTTTACAACCCCACCGACAACTGGCTGGCGCGCAGTTTTACGCTGGAATATGGCGGCTGGTTCCGCGTCATCCTGCCGGGCCTCGTGCGCTTGGGAATGCCCATTCCCCTTGGCGGCACCACCCTGTTCTTTCGCCGCGCGGCGTTGGCGCAGGTCGGGGGCTGGGATGCCCACAACGTCACCGAAGACGCCGATCTGGGCCTGCGTCTGGCCCGTCACGGCTTTCGCACCGAGTTGATCGAGACGACGACCTATGAAGAGGCCAACTGCCGCGCCCTGCCGTGGGTCAAGCAACGCTCGCGCTGGATCAAGGGCTACATGATGACCTATGGCGTCCACATGCGCCATCCCGGCCAGACCCTGCGCGATCTGGGACTGCGCGGGTTCCTGGGCTTTCAGATCCTGTTTCTGGGCAGCCTGTCGCAGGCGCTTTTGTCGCCGGTGCTGTGGTCGGCATGGCTTTTGGCCTTTGGTCTGCCGCACCCCGCCGCAACCACCCTTTCGCCCGCGATCCTGCACGCCATGGCCTGGTTGGCCCTGGGCTGCGAGGTCAGCGGCTTTCTGGTTCATGCGCTTGGCCGCCACCGCTCCGGCCAGCCGATCGGCCTGTTGTGGATCCCCACCCTGAGCCTCTACTTCCCCATGGCCGCGCTTGCCGCCTACAAGGCGCTGTGGGAAGCGGTATGGAGCCCGTTTTACTGGGACAAGACCACGCACGGCCATCTGTCAGGCTCTGCCAGCAAACCCAAACGCGCCGTCGCTTGACCGGCCTGCGCGCTTCAGCGGGTCTTCAACTCGCCCGCATCGACCCGCAACCGGGTCTCGAAGGCCTTGGAGATATGGGTTTTCAGCGCCAGATAGGCCGCATCGCCATCGCCCGCCTCGATCGCGCGCACGATGGCGTCATGTTCGGCAAGGGCCACCTCGTCGCGGCCCTCGGCGGCAAAGGACGTTGTCGCCATCAGGGCCATGGCGCGATGCACAAGGTCCAGTTGGCTGACCAGAAACCGGTTGTGGCTGGCCAGATGAATAAGCTTGTGGAACCGCTTGTTGGCCCGCGAAAGCGCACGCGGATCGCCGCCCAGAAGCTTGCGGTCATCCTCGACCATGCCGCGCAGCACCCGCACCTCCTCGTCGCTGGCGTGGCGCGCGGCCAGACGGGCGGCCAGCCCCTCCAACTCGGTGCGCACGACGTACAATTCGGCCAGCTGGTTGTGGTCCAGCGAGGCCACGATCAGGCTGCGCCCATCGCGCGTCAGCATGCCTTGGGTTTCCAGCCGCTGCAAAGCCTCGCGGACCGGGGTGCGCGACACGCCCAGAATCTCGGCCAGTTCCGATTCCACCAGCCGATCGCCGGGGTGATAATCCCCGCGCTCGATCGCATCCAGGATCAGGGTATAGGCGTCTTTCTGCATGGGCAGGCATCCTTTGGCGTTGTGGAGGCGACACTATCGGCTTTCTGCCCATGTTCAACCCGTCCGGTTGCCCCCGGAGCCGGGAATGTCTATGACCCTTTGCATGACAAAGCAGCCCTTCCAGCACGTCACGACCTGGGTCTTTGACCTTGACAACACGCTTTATCCGCCGCGCTACCGGCTCTTTGACCAGATCGAGACGCGGATGACCGGCTGGGTCATGCAGGCGCTGAACGTCGACCGCGCCCGCGCCAACCACCTGCGCCAACATTACTGGGACAGCTACGGCACCACACTGGCCGGGCTGATGCGCGAGCATGACATCGATCCCGCCCCCTATCTGGAGGCGGTGCACGACATCGACCTTTCCGCACTGCCCGCCGATCCGCTTCTGGCCGCCGCCCTGACCGCGCTGCCGGGCCGCCGCATCGTCTATACCAACGCTTGCGTGCCCTATGCCCACAGGGTCTTGCAGGCGCGGGGGCTGGACGGGATATTTGACGCGGTCTACGGCGTTGAAAATGCAGGGTATCATCCAAAGCCAGACCGTATCGCCTTTGAAACCGTCTTTGCGGCTGACGGGCTGGATGCGACGCGGGCCGCGATGTTCGAGGATGATCCGCGCAATCTTTCCGCCCCGCATGCCCTGGGCATGGCGACGGTCCTTGTGGCCCCGGCCCCGCTGGACCACCCCCACATCCACCACCACACCGATGACCTTGCGGCGTTCCTGTCGCGGCTGACCTGACCGGCTGCGACAACGCGCCCCCTCGCCCTTGCCGCCGTCAATGCCCATCTCTACCCTCAAACAGGAGTACCAGATGTCGCATTCTCCCCCGCTGTCATACCCGCAGCCCCTGCCGCACGCCGTGGCCGCAGCCCCGGCCGTTTCAAACGATGTCAGCCTGATCTTTCACCTTCTGTTCATCGCCCTGACCCTTGTGGTTCTGGCGGTCAAGATCTGGGGCCCGGTCGCGCTGACGATGGCGGCGCTGGCGCTGGTTCCGGTCATGTTCGCCCTGTTCATCTGGATCTCCTGGCCATTTTCAACGGCGGACTGAGGCACTTTGTCCCTTCGCTTTCGCCGGCCTTCGGCCTAGGTTCGAAGGAATGGAAAAGGGGCCGCGGATGACGCCGATCACGACAGATATCCTTGTCTCCGGCGGCGGGGTTGCGGGCCTGTGCGCCGCAGCGGCCTTTGGCGCGGCAGGGTTTTCGGTGATCTGCGTCGATCCGACCGCGCCTGTCACCGACGCCGCAGCCGATGGCGCCGATCTGCGCAGCACGGCCTTCCTGCAACCCTCGCTGCCGGTGCTTCGGGCCGCTGGCCTGTGGGCGCGGCTGGAACCCTTTGCCGCCCCCCCTGCAGATCATGCGCATCATCGACGCCGGAGGCGCGCTGCCCGAACCCCGTCTGGTCAAGGACTTTGACGCCGCCGAGATTTCCGATCAGCCCTTTGGCTGGAACCTGCCCAACTGGCTGTTGCGCCGCGAGATGGTGGCGCGGCTGGCCGAACTGCCCTCGGTACGCTTTGTTCCGGGGGTCGCGACGACCGGCCTGATGACCCGCGCATCAACGGCCCTGGTTGCCCTGTCGGACGGCACCCGCGTCAGCGCCCGACTGGTCATCGCCGCCGATGGCCGGGCCTCGACCCTGCGCGAGGCGGCCGGGATCGGCGTCAGGACCACCCGCTATGGCCAAAAGGCGCTGGCCTTTGCCGTCACCCACCCGATCCCGCATCGCAATGTCTCGACGGAAATCCACCGCTCGGGCGGACCCTTCACGCTGGTTCCGCTGCCCGATCATCAGGGGCGGCCCTTTTCCGCCGTGGTCTGGATCGAGAGCG